>JAZDJA010000167.1:0-17604 GCA_043804415.1 Candidatus Latescibacterota bacterium
TCGGGCATCCAATACGCAGCCCGTCTTGGTGCTTCGGTTCGAGGCGAGCACGCAGAATCGGCTCGCGGAGATTGCCCGTACGATCCTTGAGGAGCTGAAGCGCCATCCCGCTGTCTCCGGGATAGCGGAAGTGCTCCGGTCGGTGATGGAGGGTGAGGCTTGAACGCTGATCAGAGGGTTGCGTGCTCACTCCGCCCCGCGAGAGCGGCCTGCGTCCTTTTCCTGGCGCCTGCGTTTTTTTGTTGACAGCAGACAAACTAAGAAGTAAATTGTGCGACAAGAACTATGGGTGGAGGATATGGATACCAATGACTAGCCGGTGCTATCTGAATCCACGAATAATCCCGGCGAAAGCCCGGAAACTAGAATCCTGTCGGCCACACGCTCAGGCGCGTGGGATTGATGTTACACAGTTTGCCCGGATTCGAGCTGGGAGTGGTGGAGATCCCGATTCTCTGCGAAGAGGGACATATCCGAGTAGCACGCTGGAACTCTGCGAACAGCTGTGAGAAGGACGGCACGACTCTTTTGGCCATCGTCGTCCAGAGCACGGACATCGAGGATATTCAGGAAAGGCAAGGCGTTGGCACATAGCAGCCTTGAATGGTGAACAACATGGAACCCAAGGTTCCTAACTATGAGATTGTAGAAAAGCTGGGGGAAGGTTCCCAATCGGTCGTTTACAAGGCCTTTAGTAAAAAAGATCCGCAGCGACCCCTGTCCCTCAAGCTCCTGAAGGTGGTCTCCCTGTTTGACAGGCAAAAAGCCTTCTTCACGCAGAGGATCGAGCGTCTGAAAGTCTTACATGACCCGTTGCTGACAATACCTCGCTCCTTCGAGATGAAGGAAGGAATTCCCATTATCATCCAGGACTATTTCGAGGGAGTCCCTCTCAGTGAATGGGCCAGAGCGCAGAATGGGATTAGTCTGGGCGATTTCTTCACCATAGCGTGCACATTGGCGCAGGCCCTGGAGAAGGTTCATGAGGCAGGGATTGTTCATGGCGGCATCAAACCCCATAACATCCTTATTGAACCGGAGACTCTCGACCTCCGGCTGATTGATTTTGTAACCCCCCTTGATGTGCGACATGTGAGTCATTTCATCAATGACCACCGTTTTGTTGAGGGGACCCTGCCCTATACTTCTCCCGAGCAAACCGGGCGTATCAACCACAGAGTTGGTTTTGCCACTGACCTGTATTCGACGGGGATCATCTTCTACGAGTTACTGACCGGCCGGCTTCCTTTCTTCTCCACTGACCCGCTCGAATTGATCCATTCCCATCTGGCAGAAGAAGCGCCGAATGTGCACGACTTGGACCCTGAGATCCCCCCGGTTGTGGGCAGGATTGTCGCCAGGTTAACGCTAAAGGAGCCAGAAAAGCGCTATCAGAGTGGCGCGGGGCTTAGGGCTGACCTTGCCCGATGTCGGAATGAATACGCAACAAACGGAGCAATCAGCGAGTTCCCCATAGGGCGCTATGATCGCACCCATCGAGTTGTTTTTGTCTCCAGGATGGTGGGGCGCGAGCAGGAGGCCGACGTGATCCTTGCGGAATATGAGGAGGCCGGCAAAGGGGCTTTCCGCTCTCTATTCATCTCTGGATTGCCAGGCATAGGAAAAACCCGCCTGATTCAGGAGCTCCAGAAACCTATCGTGCAACACAGGGGCTATTTTTCATCCGGGAAGTTCGATGTGTATCGGAAGAATATCCCCTATAGCGCTCTTATTCAGGCGTTCAGAAATCTGATGCGGACTTTCTTGACGGAAAGTGACGAACGGGTTGCTCGCTGGAAAGGGAGGATCACCGAAGCGCTGGAAAAAAATGGGAAGGTGGTCGCCGATGTGATCCCGGAACTTGCAGTCCTGATCGGACCTCAACCGGAGGTCAACCCGCTTCCGCCGGTGGAATCCAGAAACCGCTTCCATGATGCTTTTGGGCGTTTTCTGAGCTGTCTGGCCAGCGAGGAGAATCCCCTGGTGCTTTTCGTTGACGATCTCCAGTGGTGCGATGTCGCCTCCTTTGATCTTCTCGCCAACATTCTTGCCAATTCAAGAGAGCATCCCTACCTTTTTCTTATAGGTGCCTACCGCCACAACGAGGTAGACTCAAGCCATCCCCTGACTAAGCTTGTCGGGAACATCAGAGAGAAGGCCCAGCCATTGAAGGAAATCAGGTTGTGCCCCCTGGAGACCCGGCATTGCCATGAAATGGTCTCCCATATTCTCAATTCACCTCTTTCACAAACCGTGGATCTTGCCCATTTCATAGCCCAGCTTACCGAAGGGAACCCATTGTTTGTGAGCGAAAGCCTGTCCTATCTTCATAATGAGGACTTGATCTTCTTGGATGAACGTCGACGCTGGCAATGGAATTTGGGGAAGATCAGGCAGTCCAATATGCCGTCTAGCGTGGTGGCGCTCTTCAGCTCCAAGGTGCAGAAACTGCCTCCGGACACGATTGACATGCTCGAATATTGCGCGTGCTTGGGAAATCGCTTTACATCTTATGAGGTTGCATTAGTCAGAGAGACTACGTTGCTGAACACCTTTGAGATGCTCAAGCCGGCCCTTGGGCAGGGGTTGCTGATGGAGAACAGGAACGAATTGCAGTTCGTTCACGACCGGGTCCAGGAAGCTGTTCTAAGTGCCATAGAACCGGAACGACGGCAGCAGATCCACTGGCAGATCGGCCAACACCTCCTTTCTACCATTCCCAAGGAGGCGGATCTGGAGAAACTGGACGGTCTGTTTACTATTGTTTCCCATCTCAATATGGGTAGGGAACGCACACCGGAGACAGAGACTGCCTATCTATTATCGGACATTAACTTTCATGCGGGCAACAAAGCCCTAGATGCACTGGCCACGGAAGCCGCCAATGAGTATTTTCAGGAAAGCCTCACGCTTTTGCCGGATGCGTGCTGGGAGGTACAATACGAGAGAACATTCAAGATCTTCCAGAAACTGGCCAGGACCGAGTTAATGTGCGGAAGGTATGATCATTCGGAAGATCTGCTCAATCAATTGCTCGATCATGCCAGGGCCGATCTGGATAAAGCAGAAGCCCTGGCCGAACAGACCACCTCGCTTTCGTCCATAGGCAGTTTCATCAAGGCCATCGAAACAGCGAACCGCGGATTGGCCTTCTTCGACAAGTCCATTCCGGACGATGCTGTGCTGGCAGAGAAAAAGCGGGAGCAATTGACCAATGAGATCAGTTCCAAGCCCATTGACGTTTGGGATACCATCCTGAATATGCCATTCACCACGGAACGGAAGAGCAAGATCGAACTGGCCTTCTACAGCGAACTCATCCCAGATCTGTATATGTCCGGCCTGGTGCCTCAATTGTATCTCGCGGCAGCCCAGTCCACCGGGCACTGCTTGGCCGGCGGCATGGATGAGTCGGTGATTTACTCATTTAGCATCATGGGGCTTTACCTTGGAGAACAGGGAGCATTCGAGCAGGCCTTTCGATATGAGGATTTGGCCCATGAGCTTTCTGCGAAATACCCGAATACCTTTGGAGCCACTCGGGGGATGAACGGGGTGGTCTGGTGCAATATGCATACGAGAAGTCATCCCGAAGAGGTGGTTGCGTATTGTCTGAAATCTATCCAATCCGGAAAGAACTGTGGGGATCTGTACAATGCGGGGTTATCGTATGGTCCGTTGATGTGGAACCTTCAGGTGCAGGGCGCCAATCTGGCCACCATCGAAGAATGTGCCAAGGAGTGCTTCGAGTTTTCAGAGAAATACCATCTATCCTTTTCCATCGGCCTGGCCGAGGGGATGCAGGCCGGATGGATTGCCCCGATGAAAAGAGAATATACTCCCATCCCCATGAAGGAGAAACTTGAGCAATGGGAAAGAGATAATCATGTCGCCTCAGCGGGAAGTTACTGCGTGCACATGGCGTTGACACACTACTACTTTGGAGACTACGAACAAGCCGAACAGTATCTACAGGACGTCAAGCGTTATCTGAGCGGCCTCACCGACAACATACTGAAGCGCCAGTGGACTATTTTTCAGGTACTTAATGCCCTGCGGCTTTTTGAGATGGGCATCGGACCGAGGGATAGGGAGCACCTGTTGGCAACCGTTCGCCCGATTGTCCAACAGTTGGAAACCTGGGCGCAGTATGGACCAGTATTGAAGCCCTACCTTGCCTTCATCTACGCAGAACAGGAAAGGAGTACAGGGAATTTCAGAAAGGCGAGAAGTCTGTATCTTGATGCCATAGCCGTGGCCCATGAACAACGATTCGTCTTTCTGGAAGGTCACCTCAATGAATGCCTTGGACAACTGCTCGAGGACGCGGGTCAGGGTCCGTCCGGGATCTTTTTTGTCGAGGCGGCCCGTCTCTATAGAAAATGCCATGCGGAACGGAAAGAATTGGTTCTTAGGGAAAAATGTGCCATGTATTTTGGGGAGGAATCCACTCCTGCCTACCTCTCCGTCGAAGCGGCGCCCGATTTGTCCCATACCATTCCCTCTCTGGACGTGAACTACCTGATCAAATCCTCCCATGCCATTTCCGCGGAGATGGATTTCGATGTCTTGGTGAGGAAAATCATGAATGTGGTCTTGGAGGCTTCGGGGGCACAGCATGGGTATCTTTTCATGGAGGAGGAGGGCAAGCTGTTCGTTCGGGCCGAAAGTCACATCACCGAAAAAGAGGCGTTGCGGACCCTCAAACAAAGCCTCGAGGAGACCGAGAATGTCTGTAAGGGCGTCGTGCGTTATGTGCATCGAACCAAAGAGAGGATCATTCTAGACGATGCTTCGGCGGCGGGGGAGTTTAGGGACGATTCCGAGGTTGCGAAGATGCACCTGCGGTCGGTGCTCTGTCTCCCTCTGCTTGAACAGTCCAGGTTGATCGGAATCCTGTATTTGGAGAACCGATTGGCGGGTTCGGTTTTCACGTCGGAGCAGACCCAGATGACCGAATTGTTGACCTCCCAGGCGGCCATCTCTCTGGAAAACGCCCGGCTGGTAGATGAAATGAAACGAGCGGAGCGGGCCTTGCAGGAGCACCGCGACCATCTGGAACAGATGGTCGCGGAACGTACCCTCCAGCTACGGAATGCGCAGGAGGGGTTAATCGCGGCGGAAAAGCACGCCGGCGTCGGTCGCTTAGCTGCGGGGGTGGCGCATGAGATCAAGAACCAGCTTACCCCTGTCCTCACTGAGGCCCAGAGGATAATCGGACAGATAGAGAATGGAGAAAGGCTTTCTTCCCAATATGTTATGGAGCGCGCACGGGCTATTGAATCGGCCAGCCGCGCTGCCAATAGAATCACCTCGGCTTTGCTGGACTATGCGAGGGAAAGCAGCCTGAAATTTGAACGCTATAGTATCCAGCAGTCCATAGAGGGGGTTATTGCCCTTCACCGAACCCCTAGTTCATTCAATATCGAGATCGCCTTGGAAGAGATGGAGATTGGGGAGATAACCGCCGATAGACGACAGATCGAGCAGGTGTTGGTTAACGTGCTCAATAATGCCTACCAAGCCATTGAGAGAAAGGGAGAAGAGGGCGTGATTGCGATCTCCGTCAAGAAAGAAGGTGCTGATGCAGTAATCTCCGTTGAGGATAACGGCGATGGCATTTCGGAAGAGAATAGGAGCAAGGTATTTGACCCCTTCTTCACCACCGAGTCGCCTCGTGGTGCGGGCCTTGGTTTGAGCGTCAGCTATGGGATCATAGAGAGACATGGGGGTCGCATAGATTTCGAAAGTCACGTCGGCCAGGGAACCATCTTCCGCATCCATCTGCCTATTGAACAGCGGGAAATTGCCTATTGAGAGGGGGGAAAGAAAAGATGCGACCACACAGGATCTTAGTCGTTGATGATGAATCGAAGATAAGAGAAAGCCTCAGTGGCCTGTTTCAAGAGCACGGGTATGAGGTCATGTCTGCTTCGAGCGGAGCGGAGTGCTTACGAATAAACTCCGCCCAACCCTTTGACTTGGTGATCCTGGACATTGTCATGCTTGAGATGGATGGGATCGAGACACTGCGGAAGATCAAAGAACAACATAAGGATACGGAAGTAATTATGATCAGCGGCTATGCGGACAAAGGAAAGGCCATCTCTGCGCTTCGCCACAATGCGTATGATTTGATCGAAAAGCCCTTTGAGTCCACAGAAATACTGAATAGAGTGGCTAACTGTCTGAATCAGTGGGACTTGAAAAGAGAGGCTGAAAGGAATGCCCAGGAACTCGCTCAGGCAGAAGCAAAATACCGCGATCTTTATGATAACGCTCCGAACATGTATCTCGCCCTGGACATGAATGGGATCATTACCGAGTGCAATCAGACCTGGGTCGCGAGGATGGGGTATTCCAAAAAGGAAATGGTTGGTCAGACGGTTTCCCGGTTTCTCACCAAGCAATCCCGGGATGACTTCCTGAGAGCACTCTCGGAGATCGTCAAGAAGGAGAGAAGAATGGGCATTGAACGGGAGCTGATCACCAAAAAGGGGGATTTGATGAAGGTGATCATTGATGCCACCCCCATACTTGACGAGGAAGGGGATTTCGGTGGGATTCGGACGACTATGGTGGACATCACCGAACGCAAGAAGATGGAGGAGGAACTGATCCGCCTGTCCGACGCGATGCGGATGTCCACCGAGTGCATCGTCATCTCCGATGTTTCCGGTAAGGTGACCGATGTCAATGAGGCCGCCCTGAAGATGTATGGAACGGATGATAAGGCGGACCTGATCGGAAGAAGTTTCTTTGATTCCATTGCACCTGAAGATCGTGAAAGAGGGAGTGCAGCAGTTGACGAGTTGATGCAGAAGGGATCTCTCACGGATCAAAAGTATCATCTAGTCAAGAAGGATGGAACCCGCATTCCAGTTGAGATGAGTGCCTCCGTCATGTTGGGCGCCGATGGCGCTCCCATCGGTCTGGTGGGAATAACCCGGGACATCTCGGAACGCGTGCGCGCGGAGAAAGCGCTGGTTCAGGCTTCAGAATTCTGGCAGGGCACTTTTGATTCCATAGGAGACATGCTTGCCATCATTGACAAGGATCGCCGTGTGGTGCGGGTCAACCAGGCCATGGCCGAGGTGTTTCACGACCAGAACGTACTCGGTGCGCACTGCTATGAAGTCTTCCATGACACCAAGAAACCCCTCCTCAACTGTCTCAGCTGTCAGGTGTTTTCCTCTGGAGAGCCCGCACATTTCGAGCGGAAAGAACCACACCTGGGGGATCGCTGGTTCGATATCACTGCCTATCCCATGAGGGACAAAGAAGGCTCTGTATCCCAGGTCGTGCATATTGTCCGCGATATCACCAAGCGTAAGGAGATGGAGCTGCAATTCCAGCAGGCCCAGAAGATGGAGGCCATCGGGACGCTGGCCGGTGGGGTGGCCCACGATTTTAACAACATCCTCACCATAATCCTAGGCTACTCTCAGCTGACCTTAAGAGCCATGCGGGAGGATGATCCGCTGCACAAAAATATGAAGACGATTGAACAAGCATCTAAGCGCGCTGGCGACCTGACGCGTCAACTCCTTCTGTTTAGCCGCAAAGTGCCCATGGAGAAGATTGTTTTTGATCTCAACAAATCAGCGCACGATTTGACGAAGATGCTGAATCGTCTTCTCGGCGAAGACGTGGTTTTGACCACTGAGTTGGGATCTGCGCTCGGGAGGATCAAGGGGGATCCCGGGAGCCTCGAGCAGGTATTGATGAATCTGACGGTCAATGCCCGGGACGCGATACCAGGCGGAGGAAAGGTCGTCATCCGAACGGAGAAGGTGCAGGTGGACCAAGCCTATTGCAGCCTGCATAGCGATGCCCATCCCGGAGAGTTTGTGTGCCTGTCCATCCTGGACACCGGAGCGGGCATGGATCAGGCCACCAAGGATCGCATCTTCGAGCCGTTTTTTACCACAAAAGGGCTGGGGAAAGGAACGGGTCTCGGGCTTTCCGTGGTCTATGGAATTGTTGCGCAACACCAGGGATGGATCACGGTCCAGAGCGTTCCCGGAGAGGGAACCACCTTCATGGTCTATCTACCGGCATTTTTTGAGGAACAGGAGGAAGAAGACCCGGAAACCTGCCTTTCTTTGGAAGCGGCAAGGGGCCATGGGGAGCGGATTTTGTTGGTCGAGGACGAGGAATCGATCCGGGATTTTTCTGCAAGAGTGCTCTCTGAGAATGGGTATGCCGTATTTTCTGCGGGGACGGTTCAGGAGGCGCTGGTGCAATTTGAGCAGGAGGCGGGGAGCTTCGATCTTCTTTTCTGCGATGTGGTGCTTCCGGACGGAAGAGGACATAAGCTGGTGGCGCGCCTTCTCGGGGAAAAACCAGGAATCCCCGTTCTGTTTACCAGTGGGTATAGTGACGAACGCTCGGAGTGGGAGGCCATACGGGAAGCAGGGCATCCATACCTCCAAAAACCCTATGCGATATTCGACTTGCTCAATGCGGTGCGCGATGCGATTCAGAAGATCGGCACGCAGTGAAAGTTCGGTCATTCGGGTTCTGGCATTTCTTACCATAAATGCGAATTTTGCAGGCCGATTCGATAGGGCCGTGCAGTGCCAGCGATTCCCTTGATTCTCCCGGGTGATGTGTCTTGGTGTGGAAGATTCAGAACGAAAGAGCCGCCTCCATTTTTTGTGCTGGGCGGCCTTTTTTTTGTTGACAGCGGTCGAATTGAATGGTATATTGATCAAGACGATCAACAGGGGGAGGTGGCACTGACCCCTGACCCCTGACCCCTGATAGCTATTGCTGTTTGAATCCAGACAAAATGAAAGGAGAAGTTGCGCATGAGGGAATATGTAGTGGCTGTGGTGGGAATCGGTGCCGTGGGCACGGAGATGATTCGGGTGCTTCGGCAGCGCAAATTTCCGGCGAAGGAGATTCGGGTATTGGCGCGGCAGGCGCGGGCCGAGGAAATCGCGGGCGAGGTGTTTCAGGTGCAGCCGACCACAGCAGCGGGATTTGAGGGCGTGGACGTGGCGTTTTTCGCGGGCACGGAAGGTTCGAAGGGGGCGTCCCAGCAATGGGGATGGGAGGCGGCCCGGCGGGGAGTGCTGGTTATTGACAACGGGGACGACTTTCGGATGGATCCCCGGGTGCCGCTCGTGGTGCCCGAGGTCAACGCCCAGCATCTGAGAAACGCTCAGGGATTTGTGGCCAATCCCAATTGCAGCACGATTCAGATGGTGGTCGCCTTGGCTCCGCTGCATCGGGAGGCAACGCTAAAGCGGATAGTAGTGGCAACCTATCAGGCCGTGTCGGGCACGGGCAGAGGGGCGATCGCGGAGCTTGGGCAGCAGGTGGCGGCGCACGTGGAGGGGCAGAAGATAGAAAGTTCGGTGTATCCCCACCAGATCGCCTTTAATGTGATCCCTCAGATCAGCGGCCTGAAGGAGGAGTTTCCGGGATACTATGGCGAAGAGATCAAGATGATCAAAGAACCTCGGAAAATCTTCGGTCTGCCGGATCTGGCGGTCAGCGCCACGTGTGTGCGGGTGCCGGTGCTCAATGGGCACTCGGAGGCGATCAATGTGCAGTTTGAGAAGAAAATCACTGCGGATGAGGCGCGCGAGATTCTCCGCGATGCGCCGGGGATCCAGGTGGTGGACGATCCCGCTGAAGGGGTGTATCCCATGCCGCTTTCCGCTTCCGGGAAGGATGCGGTGTTTGTGGGGCGGATTCGAGAGGATGCGTCTGCGGAAAATGCGCTGGATCTCTTTGTGGTCAGCGACAACATCCGCAAGGGGGCCGCGCTCAACGCCATTCAAAACGCGGAGAAGATGATTGAGATGGGGTTGTTTGGGAAATAGGAGATCGGCAATGGGTGAGTACGTGGGATACTCCGTGATAGGCGTTCCTGTTTCGGATTGAAAACCTGAAAGCCGCAAACTGCGGCAGAAGATTTCGCAATCCCCAATCGAAGTAGGGGGCCGAGCGATGTCAACCAGCATCCCACATAGGACGGGCAAAGCGGGAATAGCGGGAATAGCGGGAATAGCGGGAATAGCGGGAAAAGCGGGAAGAGTGGAAAAGACGGAAGAAGACAGAGGCAGGGAACGCTCCCATCCGGGGTTTTGTTTTCTCTGCCTCTTCTTTTTTGCGGTCTCCCTGTTTTTCTTTGGCCCGGGTGTCTCATCCCCGCTGGGGGACGAGTGGATCCCTCCCGATTCTCTGGTCGCCACGGAGGAGGACAGTCTGGCAAAGGGGCTGGTGCTTTCGGGTGTGTGCGATGGACGCCTGGTTACGTTGACGTGGAACCCCGGAAAAGCCCTCGATCCTGTGGGATATGTGGTCTATCGGGAACCCTTGCGGCATGTGCCCGGAGATTCGGCGCGGGTACTCGATACGGTTTCAGACACGTTATACGTGGATGGATCGGTGGCTCCGGGCCACGCCTACCATTACCGCATCTCGGCCGTGGATTCGCTCAGGCGAGAGGAAAGGCGTTCGAACGAGATTGCCGTGTGGGTCGCTGAGGAGGTGGAGATTCCGCTGGAGCCGATGGAGAGCTTTGCGGAGGGCTCATTTTACGGGAACGAGATTCCGTTTGACGCTTTCTCTCTCGCAGGTGGAAGCTGGGGAGCAGCCTACGTGCTTCCCCCCGGACCGGAGTCCAACCTCATCCTATTCGCCGGCGTGGCGCTCCTGATCCCCGAGGTCGCGGTGTGGGTGATGGATCGAGCGGCTGATCCCTTGGTGCGGTATCATCTGCGGAAGCCGGATGCTCAGGCGCCCGTGCCCCCAACCGAACTGACGGTGACTCCTGAGATCGGACAGAACCGGCTTACGTGGACCGCCCCCGCGGATCTTGATGCAACACGGATTCGTATCTACCGCAGCACCGAGGAGGAGTTTGCATCTTCACTGACCGCTGACCACTCACCCCTCACTACTCATCACTCGCTACTCGCCACCCGGCCTTTACCAGTCACCGAACTGTTCGTAGATACTACGGCCGCGGCGGAAATATCCTACAGCTATCAAGTGTCCGCAGTGGATCGCTTCGGAAACGAAAGCCCGTGGTCGGAGCCTGTGGTCGGGGCCGTGTTGCCTCCGGATACGCTGGGACCGCTGGTGACTGGCGTGCAATTGGTGCCCGATACCGTGATGGCCGGGGAAGGCGTGTATGTATGGGCGTCCCTGTCGGAGAGCGGCCGGGGAGGATCTTCGATCGCGGCGGTGGAGGCGTTGTTCGACTCCTCCGGGGAGTCTGGCACGGGGATGTCGTTTGAGGCCAAGGACAGCGGGTTCGATGGACCCTATGAGGAGATTGAGGGCACGCTGTTTCTTCCCGCCCGTCAACAGGCCAAACTCTATCCGCTATTCTTCCACGGGATGGATGACTTGGGGAATTGGGGGCCTTTTGCGGAGGCGTCCGTATTTGTGGCGATCCCGCTAGATACGTTGCCGCCATCCAAAGTGGAGGATGTTCGGGCAACGGATGCGGTGGGGGACGAAACGGGAGGACTGGTCATACTGTGGTCGCCCTCTACGTCGTCGGATGCGGTGGGATATCGCGTGTATCGGGCCGATGTGAGCGGAGATGCCCAGATGAGGCAGCTCGGGGAAACCCGGAAAACGACCTTTCTCGACACCACGTCCACGCTTTCCGGCATGTATCTCTATGGGGTAACGGCGTTCGATTCGGGTGGGAACGAGAGCGTATTGTCAGCCATTGCGGAGCCGGTGCAACCGGTGGATGACGTGGCCCCGCGCATGGTTTGGGGAAGTGTCCGGCCTGCTCCGGGTGCCGTGGGGGTGTCCGCGGACATGCCCATTCACCTCGAGGTCACCGACGAGGGAATGGGGTTGGACACGGCTCGATTGCTCGTTTCTGCAAACGGGAGCGCCTATCCGGCGGAACAGCTCGAGTTGGAGAGTTCGGGAAGCGATTCGGCGATCTCGGTGACGGTTCGACCGGAGCAGGATTTCGACTTCGGCGCGGAGGTGCTGGTCGCGGTCAGCGCACAGGACTGGGGGGGCAACCGTCTCGAGGAGGAATGGCGTTTTTCCATCGAGCCGTGGCACTTCCGTCCGATAGTTTCCGATTCGGTGGAGATATCTGAGGGAGATAGCCTGTCTCCGTGGGGAGAAGATTCCGGCGGGCTCCGCCTTGAATGGGCTGTGGATTCGGCTGCGGGTGCGGACGCCCAGGACGGCGGAATCCGATTTGGCACGGTCGAAGGCGCGCCGGATCTGCCGGAGGGCATGGTCGCCTGGGGAGACGTTTGGTCGGTTGTGGACGACGGGTCCGGGATCGGGGAAAAACCCTTGCGGGTGATGTTATCCGGGAAGGTGACGGGTTTTCGGAAGCACCTGTGGGGGTTGGTGTTGGACGAATCGCATGGGTGGCGCAAAGGGACGCTTCTGGATTTCCGATCTGCCGATCCGAATCTGGGGATGGCTCCTGGTCAAGCGGAGCGTGCAACCTATGCGGATCTGAATCTGGAATCCGAAAGCGAAAACCCGGACAAGCGAATGCTGCTGGCGTTCGGATTCTATGTGGAGGAGGAGCCGCCCTATCTGGTGGCGGGGGAGCCGGCCCAGGGAGAAGGGGAGGTGTCACTCCGGGCACCGATTCGTCTGCGCATCCGGGATGAGGGTGCGGGTGTGGATCTTTCGTCCATTCGGCTGGAGATTGGCGGTTTGGAATTGGACAGATCCGAAGTGATCATCACGCGGGCCCAAGGCGAAAGGGAGGCGGACAGTAAGGATGTCCTCGTTCGGTATGAGCCGAGTGTTCCGTGGGCGCTTGGGGATACGGTGCACATTGCAGTCTCTGCGTCGGATCTGGCGGGCATGTCAAATGGATGGCGGGAGGAAAGGTTCTTTATCGTGCTGGGGGACACCGCTTCTCCGAAAATCGGCGGAATCAAAATGGGGCCTTTCGAGGCCGGGACAGACGCTCAAATCGCGGTGGCGGTGTCCGACGAGATTTCGGGAGATTCCCTTTCGGTGCAGCTTCTCTACGGGATGGGAGGGGCCGCATCCTATGACAGCCTGAAGCTTTTTGAGAGCGAGGGTTTCTTTCGGGGTACACTGCCGGGCGACATGATCGGAATGCGCGGGTTGAGGATTCGCATCTGTGCCTCGGACGGCCGGAATGAGACGGTCTTTCCGGACGAGGGATGGATGCACGAAACGGTCCAACTCTCCGCGGAGACATTGCCGGTCGAGCTGCCTCCGGGAGCTTATCGCATGGTCTCGCTACCATTTGTTCTGGAGGACGATCGCGCGCCTGGGTTTTTTGAGGATGCGCTCGGTCCTTACGATGCCGATCGATGGCAGGTGGTGCGTCGCAACGAGCTCGGAGACAACGACGAATATCCCGACTTGGTGTGTTGGAGACCCGGGGAGGCGCTTTCTCTGATGGTTCGGGAACGCACCGGAGGGATCGCTTTGGGGAAAGGACACTCGGTGCCCAGCGACCGCAGTTACGAGGTGCTGTTGCATCCGGGTTGGAACCAGGTGGGTGTGCCCTTCGCCTTTCCCGTCAAATGGTCTTCGATTATGGAATCGAGCGGATATCCCGATGTGGAGGGCCCTTGGATGTCCGATGGGACCAATCGTTTTCTCGGTTCCTCCCAGCATGACTGGCATGGGGCAGCACGGCTGGAACCGTGGCGGGGGTATTGGGTCTGGAATCGGGGAGTTTCCTCGGTGATCTTAAGTGTGCCTCCCGAGGAAAGCGGAGAGGGGGAGGAAAGCCCGCTGTCCGAAGATCCATGGGGTGGGGGCATTCAATGGATGATGCGCGTGTCCGTTTGGGCCGATGAAGGGAATGGGGAAAGGGTTCCGCTGGGTGATCCGGACAATTTTATGGGAATTTCCGAGGGGGCCTCTGAGGACTGGGATCGGAGCGACCTGACGGAGCCGCCTTCGATCGAGCCCTCGCTGCTGCTCTATTTTTCACATCCCGATTGGGAGGGTCATCCGGGAAAGCTTGCGGGAGACTTCCGGCCCTACGAGGGCGAGCCCCTGGCGTGGGACTTTGTAGTGGAGACGACGGACACCACGCGGCGCGCGGGTACCTTGCGGTTTGAGGGAGTGAGGGATCTTCCGGAGGGACTTCGGGTGGCGCTGGTGGATCCGGGGCGGGCGGTGCGGCTGGATTTGAGCACGACGGATTCCTATGCCTTCGCATTTTCCGAAGACGTGCATCGGTGCTCGATGTCCCTGATCCTGGAGGGGGAGCTTATTGAGGAGGAAGTCTTGTCGTCTCCGCCACCCCAGGGACCGGAGTTGCACTGGCTGCAGAACTCCCCAAACCCCTTTAACAATCGCACCTCGATCTCGTATACCGTGCCCAAGGAAGCGCTGCCGGAGGGTGCCAGTGAGGATCGTTGTGTTTTGGTGGTATACAACATGCTGGGACAGGAGATGTGTCGCCTGGTGGATGCGCCCAGAGCACCGGGCACCTACTCCCTGGAATGGGACGGACGGGAAATCGGAGCCGGGATCTACTTTCTGAAAATGCGGGTGGGCACGCTGGACGTGATCAAGCGGATCATTTTGGTGAAATAGGTCAGGGATCGGGGGCTGTTCGGTTCCCGATCCATGACCCCTGACTTCTGACCTTTGGAGCGCCATGAAAAAAACGTATGCACATCGATTCGCGGTGATTCTTGCCATGCTTTTGCTGGCTCCTGGCTGCTCGTATTATTCCTTTTCGGGGTCGCTTCCGGCGCACCTTAAGACAGTGGCCGTTCCGCTTTTTGGCAACTCGGAGCAGCGAGTGTTGATCTATGGCGTGGAGGAGTCCTTGACCGATGCGTTGATTGAGGGCTTTGTAAAGGATGGGAATCTGAAGGTGGTGGATCGCTCAAGTGCGGATTCGAGGATCTTGGGAGAAATTGTGCAGATTCTGGAGGAGCCCTTCACCTACACCGCGGATGAGCAGGCCAAACAATGGAAGGTGCGCATTTTTGTGGCGGTGACCTACGAGGAGGTGAAGAAGAAGGAAACGCGGTGGGAAGAAAAGTCGCTGGAGGGATGGGGTGTCTACGAAGTGGTCACCGGGGATCCGGATGAGCGGCAGACCGGGGTGGACGCCGCGATTGCCATGCTGGTGGAGGACATCCTGGATCGGACGGTGGCAGGATGGTGAGGGGAAAAGGTCTCAAGGAGTTTTTTCGCTTGGACGATACGGATCATGCAGGCTCGGGATTCGCCTTCGCGACGGGCAGAACGTGCCCGTAGGGCCTGTTCGATGGCACGGCCCATTCCGGAAGGGATGAGGGTCACTTTTAGAAAAGGAGAAAGCTCTATGTCTTTCAGCGGGTTGCACATGGGACTTGGAAACATTGCGAGACTGTCGGACGCGAAGACGCGTTCCGTTACGGCGGAAAACGTCTATGGTGAGAAAGGCAGGGGCGGGATGGCTGAAGTGTCGGCCACGCCGCAGGCGGAGGTCGGGAAGATCGGGCAGCGGTGGGACGGGCCCAATCCGTGTGCCCGGGATCTCGGACGAACATGGAAGGTGCGCCCTTGCATCACGATCCCGGCCGGCAGGACGGCCACGATTATGGACGTGGAGGGGCCGGGTTGTATTCAGCACATCTGGATTACGGTCGCCGCGAAGTGTTACCGCGACCTTATCCTGCGCATATGCTGGGATGGCGAGGAGGAATCCAGCGTGGAGACGCCGCTCGGGGATTTTTTCTGCAACGGTTTTAACACCCGGGCGGACGTGCTGGCTTTGCCCATCAACGTGAACCCTTCGGGCGGTTTCAATTGCTATTTTCCGATGCCCTTCCGGGAGCGTGCGAGGATCACTGTTCAAAACCGTGCTCCGGAGGATGTGACCGGCTTTTTCTATGCTGTCAACTACGCCCTGTCCGAAGTCGAGAACGACGAGGCGTATTTTCACGCGCAGTTCGGTCGCACCAATCCTCTGCCCTGCAAATCGGATTATGTTCTCGTGGATGGGATTGAGGGGAAGGGGCACTTCGTGGGTACCTATATGGCCTGGCAACAGAACAACACGGGTTGGTGGGGGGAGGGGGAGATCAAGTTCTTTATGGATGGCGACACCGCGTTTCCAACGATCTGCGGAACAGGCACGGAGGATTACTTCGGAGGAGCATGGTGTTTTGGACAGACCTATTCCGCCCCTTTCCTCGGGTATCCGCTCGGCTCCTGCGAAGGTAAGCCCGGTACGCGACATGGGCTCTACAGATTCCATATCATGGATCCGATTCGCTTCCAATCGGATCTGAAGGTGACGATGCAGGCCATAGGCTGGCGAAGCGAAGGGCGGTATCTGCCATTGCAGGATGATATTTCATCGGTGGCCTACTGGTACCAAGCCGAGCCGCACCATTCCTTCCCGGAATTCCCGGAGCGCGATTTCCTGGAAGTTATCTGACCGGAAGGCAACCGGACCCACAGGAAAAAAAGAGGCGGAGGACTTCCGTTTTACAGAAGCCCTCCGCATATCCCCGATTCCCCTCCCCTCTTCCTGCTTGCCCCCGCGCATTTCCTCTTTCAGCTCCGATCTGTCCTCGAACTATCGAAATCTTCTTCGGCCCGAAAAAAGGCTCAGATCGCGTTCCGAGACGAGAGCCGTCCCTGTAACAGCCGGGTACGTCTCGGGGTATTCCTTTCAGCGTCTGCGGCGATAGAACCGGGCTTTGGCCCCGCCTATGAATTCATCCCCCTTTTTCGGGATCTCAGTCAATTGGTCAGGCTCCGTATGGGTGCGGGGATTCTGCCGCCGCGTCGGATGAAGATTTCCGAACTGAAGCGGCTTACGGGCATGACAACGGCTTCTCCCAATAGCCCGCCGAACTGGACGGATTCTCCGGCGGCCCTTCCGGGCACCGGAATGATCCGCACGCCGGTCGTTTTGTTGTTGATGACTCCGATGGCCATCTCGTCGGCGATGATGGCGGAAAGGGTCTCGGCGCTCGTGTCTCCGGGTACGGCCACCATGTCCAGTCCCACTGAGCAGACGCTGGTCATCGCCTCCAGTTTGTCGAGCGAAAGCGCGCCGCATTTCACCGCGTCGATCATTCCGGCATCTTCGCTGACGGGGATGAATGCGCCACTAAGCCCGCCCACATAAGAGGAGGCCATGGTGCCGCCTTTCTTCACGGCATCCACCAAAAGGGCCAGGGCCGCAGTGGTTCCCGGGGCGCCGCATTTCTCGATGCCGATCGCCTCCAGAATATCGGCCACGCTGTCGCCTGCCGTCGGCGTGGGGGCCAGGGCCAGATCCACGATTCCGAAGGGGACATTGAGGTTTCGGGAGACCTCTCTTCCCACCAGCTCGCCCATTCGGGTGATCTTGAAGGCGGTCTTCTTGATGGCTTCGGCGATCTCCCCCAGATTGGCCTCATGCATGTCCTTGAGCACGGCCCGCACGACGCCCGGGCCGCTGATGCCTACGTTGATCACGGCCTCTCCTTCGCCGTACCCGTGCATCGCGCCCGCCATAAAGGGATTGTCCTCGGGGATGTTGGCGAACACCGTCAGTCTTGCGCACCCGATTCCGCCCTGATCTTTCGTGCGGGCCGCGCACTCCTTGATGATCTGTCCCATCTGGGTGACCGCGTCCATGTTGATGCCGCTTTTGGT
>JAZDJA010000168.1:0-5099 GCA_043804415.1 Candidatus Latescibacterota bacterium
TATCATAATGCACTATATTATAATCGATTATGGAGAATTATGCAAGCATTATCAGCCTTCAAAGACCAAAAAAAACTCAACAAATTTCACGCGCATAATTTAAAATCGTTGAAAAAACTCGACCTGAAAGCACATACAAACTAACTCTCTATTTCGCAATCACATACAAAATCTATGACAGGATTTATGAATAATGCAGGATAAAGAACAGCTATCTGACCGCAACACACTGCATGGCGAAGACGATCTATGGGGTGAAGAAAGGCACCCTTCAAAGTCACTTCCAGAGAATAGAGAAAATCGCGGAGAATGCCTTTTAGTCATTCCCACAAAAGGATGCAAAACGATAGAACTACGCAGAATGCTCCTCCGGATCCTCTCTGAAAGGCTTTGTGAACGGGTAGAAAAATGAAAATCACCACTGACCAGGAGGCGCTATTTTCCGGGCTACAGACCATCTCAACAGTGGTACCGCCGCGAGCCACGCTTCCGATTCTATCCAATGTCCTGCTTACTGCAAAGGATGGAAGACTGGTGCTATCGGCAACAGATCTGGACATCTCCATCTTGACCCGGATTTCCGTGGAAGTGCAGCAGCCCGGAGGAATCACCGTACCCGCGCGAAAACTATTGCAGATTGTCCGGGAGCTGCCCAACACCAAACTCACGCTGGAAACCGAAGGAGAGCGGTTTTCCATTCACAGTGACCAGGGGCACTATGTGCTGACGGGAATGCCATCGGATCAATTCCCGAATCTTCCGTCCGATGTGGAGGGAGTCAGTGTGGCGGTGGACACCGCTCTGATGCGAACGATGATCGAAAAGACTAATTTTGCCGCTTCCGGGGATGAAACCCGGCCGGTTTTGAACGGGGTGCTATGGCGGATTGAGAATCATGATGGCTCAGGACGGATGACCATGGTCGCCACGGATGGGCATCGGCTTGCGCGCATTATTGCTGCGCTGTCAGCGCCGGTCGGAAAGCATATGGAAGCCATTTTGCCTCCTAAGGTGCTGCACCAGCTCGTTCGCCTCATATCGGGCGGGGCCGCGCTGAACAAGGCGATCGTGGGGGAAAATTTTGTGGTATTCGATCTCGAGACCACCGTGCTGTTCTCACGCGTTATCGAAGGGCCCTATCCCGAGTTCGAGCAGGTGATCCCGCAAAAAAACGAAGAGAAATTGGTGGTAGCGTACGATATTCTCGTTCCTGGGATCCGGCGCGTATCCATTTTGGCCGATTCGGATACCCATCAGATCCGTCTGGCGCTCAGAGAAAACACGCTTAAACTCAGTTCCGCGAGTCGCGACATCGGAGCGGAAGCTCAGGAAGAGCTTCCTGTAACATACCACGGGAAAGAGCTGGAGATAGCCTATGATTCCAGCTATCTGATGGACATCCTTCGAAACATGGATTCCGAGGAGGTCGTGTTTGAGCTGGACACGCCCGTAAGCGCCGGGGTTATTCGTCCTGTACAACAAGAAGAGGGACAGGACTATCTGTGCCTCATCATGCCCCTCCATATTAGGGAATAACCTCATAATGAATGGAGTAATAAACATGAAACAGTATTCCAATCGGCCATAGATGTGGGCAGGGCAAGGAAGGATATTGTTTATTACGCATTCGCGAATGCCTATCTTTATGTTTCTATCTACCTTGGATCTGCATCATTTTCGAAACTATGATCGGGAAAGACTGGTCTTTTCCCAGCGGGGCGTGCTGATTCGAGGGGGGAATGCGCAGGGTAAATCAAATCTGTTGGAGGCGATCTATTTTCTGTCCCTTGGCAAGTCCTCCCGCGGGACAACAGATGCAGATGTGGCGACCTATGAGGAAGATGGGTTTGACGTGCGGGGTGGAATTTCCGGTCATTCGGGTTCGTTCACCCTATTCGTACAATATGATACAGTCCAGGGAAAACGGATCTACCTGGATGGGCAGCTCGTGCCGAAGGTATCCGAATTGGTCGGCCATTTTCCGTTGGTGCTCTTTTCCCCGGAAGACGTGGATCTGATGCTTCGCTTTCCTGCCGGCCGAAGGCGCATGTTGGACGCATTGCTGGCTCAGGAAAGCCGGGAGTATCTTACAGATCTTCTTCGATATAGACGGATATTGACGCAGCGGAATCATCTCCTGAAGCGCATCACCCGAGCTGAAATTCAAGCGGATCAGTTGCTGCATCCGTGGGATCAGGAACTGGCGAAGTGCGGCGTCCGGATTGTCAGAAAGAGGATGGCGGTCATCGGCGAAGTGGAAAAGGACTTCGTTCGATTTTACCGCAAGCTGACTTCCGGAGACGAGGAAACCTCATTTGCCTATGAGTCCACGGTTTCCTTGGATACGGACGACGACGTGTCGAGCTTTGTCGAATCGCTGAGGAAGAATCGGGCAGCAGAGATCCGGATGGGACATACCCTGATCGGTCCACACCGGGACGACATTCAAGTCGATATCAACGAGCGCGATCTGCAACGATTCAGCTCTCAGGGACAACTCAAGAGCGTGTTGTTGGCGTGGAAGCTGGCAGAGGTTGTTTTCCTCAGGCGCGCTTGTGGGCAATGGCCAGTGTTGTTATTGGATGACGTGTTTTCCGAGTTGGATCGCCGAAGGTGTATGGTCCTGATGGAGTTAGTTTCGGAGTTTGGACAGGTGTTTATGACGGCGGCCCGGGATGAGGATCTTCCACTTTCAGAGATGGGATTCGATGAGTTTATTATCCAGGGGGGAACAAGCATCCGGGCGGAGTGAACCGCATCGTCCGCAGAGCTTGGCAGATCTCCTTACGAAGGTAGTGCGGGATCTACATCTCGGCCCGAGGTTGGCCGAGCAGAAAGCGTGCGAATTGTGGCCCGAGGTGGTGGGCGATTACATCGCCAAAAACACCAGAGTATGTACGGTGGATCGCGGGAAGCTCATGGTATGGGTCAAAACCGCTGCGTGGCAGAATGAGATTTCGCTTCGTCGCGGGGAGATTATCAGAAAACTGAACAAGGCCCTGAAGGAACACGTGGTGGAGGATATCTTGTTTGTGAGTGAAAAGTGAGGCACTGCCTGGATCCTGAAAAAATATCCTCATGGCCCAAATGGTTCCTTGATTTTCGATCTCTTGTGTTTGGTGGGGTCGGATCAATCCCAATTGGGCTGCCAGTCACCTGCTGAGAATGGAGATAACGTGGAAGAACAATTGGTGCCGCAGGAAGAAAAAACGGAGTATGGGGCGAATGATATCAAGGTCTTGGAAGGATTGGAGGCGGTGCGTCTTCGTCCTGGGATGTATATTGGGAGTACGGATGCGCACGGATTGATGAATCTGGTGCGTGAGGTGATAGACAATAGCGTGGACGAAGCGCTCGCGGGACGGTGCAATCGTATTGATGTGGTTCTTCTCTCCGACGGAAGCATCTCCGTAGAAGACAATGGGTGGGGAATCCCGATTGATATGCATCCCACAGAGAAGCGCCCTGCCCTTGAGGTGGTCATGACCAAGCTGCACGCAGGGGGAAAATTTCAAAAAGGGGCGTATCGGGTATCCGGTGGGTTGCATGGCGTCGGCGTATCGGTGGTGAATGCGCTTTCGGAGTGGTGTATCGTGGAGGTCTATAAGTCGGGCAGGATCTACCGACAGGGATTTCGGCGGGGTGTCCCCGCCGCGGATATGGAGATGCTGGGAGAGACGACCAAGCGGGGCACGAAGACCACGTTCAAGCCGGACGGTGAGATTATGGAGGACGTGGAATTCAGCTTTGATGTCATCACTAAATTGGTTCGGGAACAGGCATTCTTGAATAAAGGTGTGAAACTCTCAATCAAGGAGGAGAGTTCGGGTAAGTCCCACGAGTTTGAATTCGAAGATGGCATCGTTACCTTTGTGGAGTACCTTGATGAGAACAAGAATCCCCTGCACAAACCCCCAATCTATTTTCAGGGTACGTCCGAGGGATTGGAACTCGAGGTCGGGATGCAGTATAACGATTCGTACGCGGAAAATATTTTCTCCTATGTCAATACCATCCATACTCTGGAGGGCGGGACCCACCTGAGTGGGTTCAAGACCGCATTGACCCGAACGCTCAATACATACGGGCAGAAGAACAAGCTTCTGAAGAACGGGACCTCCCTCTCCGGAGAGGACGTGCGGGAGGGCCTGACGGCGGTGATCAGCGTGAAGATTCCGGAGCCGCAGTTCGAGGGGCAAACGAAGACGAAGCTAGGAAATAACGAGGTCCGGGGAATGGTGGAGACCTTGGTCGGCGAAAAGCTCAGCGCGTATTTGGAGGAGAACCCCGCAGTGGTAAAGCGGATCATCGAGAAGGCGATCCAGGCGGCACAGGCGGCACAGGCGGCTCGTAGAGCGCGGGAGTTGACTCGGAGAAAAGGGGTGCTGGAGAGCGCAAGCCTGCCGGGGAAGCTTTCGGATTGCTCGATTAAAGACCCGGCGAGTTGCGAGATCTTCCTCGTGGAAGGCGATTCAGCGGGCGGTTCGGCCAAACAGGGCCGGGATCGACGGTTTCAGGCTATTTTGCCTCTGTGGGGGGTGCCCATCAATGCCGAGAAGGCGCGGGCGGATAAGATCCTCCACAATGATAAACTATTGCCGGTTATCACAGCGCTGGGGGCCGGGTTGGGCGAGGATTACGATGTCTCCAAGCTTCGCTATGGGAAGGTGATTATTATGGCGGATGCGGACATTGACGGTTTGCACATCCGCACGCTGATTCTGGCTTTCTTTTTTCGCTATATGCGCCCGATGGTGGAGAAGGGGCATGTGTATATCGCGCGGCCGCCGCTCTATCTGATCAAGAAGGGCAAGCAGGAACACTACGCGTACAGCGATGCGGAGCGGGACGAGGTCCTCAAGGGCATGGATGGAAAGGGCATCGCGATTCAGCGGTATAAAGGTTTGGCCGAGATGAATCCCGACCAGCTTTGGAAGACAACCATGGATCCGGAGGTGCGCACCCTGCTTCGAGTGACGCTGGAGGACATGGTGGAGGCGGATCGGATTTTCACGGTGCTTTTGGGCAACGATGTGCCTCCCAGGCGGAAGTTCATCGAGGAGAATGCCAAGTATGTGAAGAATCTGGATATGGTGTAG
>JAZDJA010000169.1:0-16714 GCA_043804415.1 Candidatus Latescibacterota bacterium
GGAAAAGCCCATCTCCCGCGTGTTCGGCGGATTGCGTGCTTCTTATGTTCCCCTCTCCACAAACTACGAACGCTCAGCAGACGCACACTGAAAACAGATCTCCGCGGACGGCAACACATCCGCAAGGGAGGGCCGGGGCGATCGGCCTTCCGAAAGCGCCCTTATGAAACTCTCCGTTTCTGCATAGGCCCCACCTCGAATAAAGCCCGGCAGGTCAGCAGGGAGCTGTTCCTCCAGGACCACTTTGTTCTCCCGCCAGCACCGGACCATCGGATTTGGATTGGATCCCACCCAGATCTCCGCACGAAAATCGTCTCCCAGTATCTCGTATTTCTCCTCCGTGCATCCACACGTGGGAAGGATATCGAGGCTCCCCGTTCCACCGGCATGAAACTTCAGGTCCAGGTGAAACCAGGGGGCATGGCCCTCGCGCATCGGATGGATTCCCAGATGGGCCACCTCCCCGGCGATCTCCCGCAGGGCATCCACGCAATGAAACGCCGTGCCCCACATAAAGTCCGTCTCGCCCCTGCGATCCCGCATCATGGCAGCGCGAATAACTCTGAAGGATCCCTGCGCGCGGGCCCACTCCATTCCCCGACGAAGACACGGGTCAAACCTGCGGTTGGCCGAAACCATATGGGGTACTCCCGTTCTCCGAGCCACTTCTGCCAAACAGCGCACTTCCTTGATATCGATCCCCGGAGGTTTCTCCAGCAGGACCGGAAGACCGCGCTCCAGCAGGTCGATCCCCATTGGGGCAACCCGATCGATGGGCATGACACAGACGCATGCATCGGGGCGCTCTCTGGCGATCATCTTCTCAAAATCAGCATAGACTTTCCCAAATCCAAAAGCATCCTGAAAGGAACGGGCCTTTTCCAGGTCCAGATCGCAGACTGCGCTCAGCTCGATCGCACCGGGATGGTCAACTGCATATCTGGCCAGGGAAGGGCCGTGGTTGCTTCGGCTGTGAAAACCGGCTCCGATCAGGACGAGTTTGAGCATTCAGCCTCCGTCTTTCCCCGCATGATCTATGAATCTGAAACCATTGAACACCGAGAAACACCGAAAATCAAGCATCAGAAACCAAGAGAAGGGACCTCAGAAAGGAACTCCCCATTCGGGATCCGTCAGATCGACCTGCCTGCCCGTCCGTGCGGATTCGTAGGCAGCCAGGATCACCCGCACATCTCGGGCGCCCTGCGCAATCCCGGGCCAGGGATCCCGGTCGGCCCGGATGGCCGAGAGCAGTTCTTCGTACACGGGCTGATACCCGCCTCCCGGAGGGGACGTGAGCCGGGGACATTCGACGTGTCCTTTTTCGTCGGACACCCACAACGCTCCGGTCACGTCGCCCAGCACACCACGCTCAAAGGTGAGATGCATTCCGCACGTCAGGGGTTGGGGACGCACCAGATACCCGCATTCCTCCAGTGTGATGGCCGATCCGTCCGGATAGCCGAGGTAAATCATCCCTTCCTTCGACTTCGCAGCCCGGCCTGAAGAAACCCACCGAAGCCTTCACAACGCACTCCTCCCCCCCAAGCACAGACCGGATCGCGGCCATACGGTGGACACCGAGATTGAGCAGCAGTCCTCCACCGGCCTGCTCCTTTTCCAGAAACCAGGCGGGCCGCTCCTCGGCAAAATAGAAGCGGTAGTTGACGATGCCCCCCATGATAAACCGCCCCATCCGACCGGATGCCACGAGCTGACGGGCCATGACAATTCCGGGAAGATGATAGGCCAGGTCGGCCATCATCACCCTGCGACGCGATCTGTGGGCAGCCTCCGACAGGGCACGGCACTGGGAGAGATTTACGGCCGCCGGTTTCTCCAGCAGAACATGACAGCCCGCCTCAAGGGCCGTCACCGCCGCTTCCAGGTGCAGGAAATGTGGCAGCGCGACGACCGCGATATCCAAGCCATCGGTGATCATCTTCCGCCAGTCGGAGTATGGTTGGCATCCGCATTGCCATGAGAATGCCCGGCATTGTTCTTGATCCTGCCCCGCTGCTGAGACGAGTTTGAGCCCGGAAATGTGCCGGATGCCCTCGGCATGGGACGGAGCAATGGCCCCGACGCCTATGATGCCCACGCTCAATGGTTCCTTCAAGTGGGGCCTTCCTCGTTCTGTAAATCTGTTTGGCCGTCAGCCATCGGAACTGTTGTCAGGGCCAGGAGATCTTCCCCGATGCACCGCGGCTGTATGGCGATCACCCGCCTGCAACCGCCAGGGAGGCTCCCCGGCGACAAATCCAGAAATCGCAGGCACACTGGACGCGGACAAAAGATACAGTACCGCCTCATTCAAGGCAAGGAAAAAATCTGAACGACGCGCACTTGACCTGAGAAGAATCGCATCGGCATGATTGCAGGGAGATTGTCAAGGCTCGTATCGGCCTCCGCTATCCTGCGCCCCCAAGATTGGCCCCGTTGCTCCACGGCGTTCCTCTCACCCGTTCCAGCAATCTTCAGCTCTGCACGGAAAACCCGAATCTGTTCTCTTTCCCATCTCCCATCCACTTTTGGCTTGACTTTCCAGCGTCGTCGGCATATTTTGGAGCAGCTTCCAATCCGGAAGACCCCATATTCCCCCGAAGGACGCACCCACCCATCACCAAACATCAGACCATGACCTTCCCCTCCCACAAAACCCGTATCCCCCCAGTGGCCTTCCAGGTGATGGTCAAACCGCGGGGCCCGCTCTGTAATCTGGATTGTGCCTACTGTTACTATCTTTCCAAAGAGCGGCTTTATCCCGGCAGCCCCTTCCGGATGAGCGATTCGGTCCTGGAGGCATTCACGCGCCAGTATATCGAAGCGCAGTCCGTGCCCGAGGTGACCTTCGCATGGCAGGGCGGGGAGCCCACCCTGATGGGAGTGGACTTCTATGCAGGCGCGCTGGCGCTTCAGAAAAAATATGGGCGGCCCGGCATGCGCATCTCAAACACCCTGCAGACCAACGGCACGCTTCTGGACGACACATGGTGCCGATTCTTCCGGGAGAATGACTTTCTGATCGGCATAAGCCTGGACGGCCCTCGCGCGGTGCACGATGCCTACCGTGTGGACAAGGCAGGGCGTCCCACCTTCGACCGGGTGATGGCCGGTGTGGCCTTGCTGAGAAAGCACGGCGTCAAGTTCAATATCCTGACCACGGTGCACACGGCCAGTGTCGGCCATCCCCTTTCGGTCTATCAGTTCCTTCGGGATGAAGTGGGCGGTTCCTTTCTCCAGTTTATTCCCATCGTTGGGCGAAATGCCCAACGCGGGGTTCCACAGGGCGGATGCGTTACCGCGCGTTCGGTCACGGGCCGGCAATATGGCGACTTCCTCATCGCCGTCTTCGAGGAGTGGGCCCAAGAGGACGTGGGAAGGGTCTTTGTGCAGCTTTTTGACGTGGCCCTGGCCGCCTGGGTGGGCCAGCGGCCGGGATTGTGCCAGTTCGAAGAAACGTGCGGCAACGCGCTGGTCCTGGAGCACAATGGCGATCTTTACTCATGCGATCATTTCGTCGAACCCGACTGCAGGCTGGGCAACATCGAAAAGACGCCGCTTGTTGAGATGGTAGCGTCCGAGAGGCAGCAACGCTTCGGCCGGGACAAACAGGACACTTTGCCCCGTTCCTGTCGGGACTGCGCGGTACACTTTGTCTGCCGTGGGGGATGTCCAAAAAACCGCACGGGGCGGACTTTGGACGGCGCGATCGGGACCAATATCCTCTGCGAAGGATACCGAGCCTTCTTTGAGCACGTGGACAGACCGATGCGCATGATGGCCGCAGAACTTCGGGCCGGACGCCCACCGGCAAATATCATGCGACTCCTGGCGGAGGAGGCGAGGGAGGGGAAGCGGCGCCTTGCCCGGACCGGGCGCAACGAGCGCTGTCCCTGCGGAAGCGGTCGCAAATTCAAGCAGTGCTGCGGGCAGCGCCGCCCGCAGGAGCCCGCGCACCGAGGGGATTCCAGCCCGCAAATACAAAGGGGGACGGCCTGATAAAAGGCCCTCCCCCTTTGCTTTTCCCACTATATTTGCGTTCAGCCCATGCGACCCACCAAATGCGCCAGACGGGATTTGCAGCGCGCTGCCATGTTTTTGTGCACCACGCCCTTCGCGGCCGTCCGATCAAGGACAGACGCGGCCAGTATGAGCGCCTGTTCGCCCTCTTCCTTGGTGGCCGCACTGCGCACCTTCTTGATGGCGTTTTTCATTTTTGTTCGAATCATCCGGTTCCGCTCATTGGCCTTCCGGTCGGTGATCACTCTTTTTCGTGCGGATTTGAGTCGGGGCATAATTTTCCTCCGATTGGGTGTTTTTTTCTCGCAGCGTTACAAAAATCTGAATAGCTCAATGGGCCTGCCCGGAAGCGTGGCGCATTTCATCCTTGCCGCAGCCTGCTTACTTTCCGGCCCGGAAGGAGATGCAATCCCTTTTCGTCGCGGGTTTTACACGTACATAATTGCCAGCCAAATTGACCTAAATATACGCCTATTCTTCTGGTTTGTCAACCTCTTTCTCAGCATGACCGGATGAGAGCGGACACAAACCGGTATTTTGCCCACCCTCGTTCTCGGATTTTGGGGCTTGAAGCGAGAATGGGAGACTCTCTTGTTTTCCCGAAACAGCCCGCAGGGGTACCTTCAACCCGTCAGTTCGGCCCCACGCCAAACTCGGCTTTGAAGGCATCCCATACTTCCGGCGCGATCTCCGTGGTCGCAGCCTCGTATACCTCCTCCACGTGCGCTTTGTTTCCGGGACCTGCCATGATGATTCCATTTTCTAGCGGCAGGATCATGGCAAACTGCATGGCCAGATGACGGAGGCTCACCCCCCGATCCTGGCACCATTGCCACATGGCATGCGCCTCAGGATCGTCTATCGGCTCGCGTCCTCCGAGTTTCCCCATGCCCAGGACGCTCGCGAGAATGATGCCCACGTCCTGCGCTTGGGTCAGAGGAATCGTCGTTTTGGCCACAGATTGATCGAGCAGGGTATAATCCAGGTAGCTCAGGATGATGTCTATGTGCCCGGTCTCGATGGCCCGACGATGGAAGTCGTGGCTCCGGACGCCCAGTCCGATGTGGAGGAGGATACCCTCCTCCCGCATCTTCAACAGCTCCTCCAGCGCCCTGCCTGCACCCAGGGGGTCTTCGATATCGTCCGGATCGTGGATGAGCACGGAGTCGAGCACGTCGGTCTTGAGCATTTTGAGGCTGTTTTCCACACTCCAGCGCGTCGCCTCAGCAGAGTAATCGAATTTTCGATCGGGATGGGTCCCCGTCTTGGTCTGGAGATAGACCTTCTCCCGCCATCCATTTTCAAGCGCCAGCCCTACGCGCCGCTCGCTCTCGCCATAGTGGGGCGAGGTATCGAGAAAGTCCATGCCCAGTTCGATGGCGCAGCGAATGCCCTCAATCGCATCCCGGTCCGTATGATTGCCCGCGCCAAAAAAGGCACAACCCAGGCCGAGTGATTTTGGCCGCATTTCCGTGCGACCGAGTCTTCTTGTCTCCAATAGAGGCATACTCTGGATCCTGTCTGAATAGCACCGCAGGCTCTCATGCGATCCTGCGGTGCCAAAAGGTAAAAAGTGAGGACAAAGAAAAAGCGAAAGAGCAAGACAGTGAGAACGTGAGAATGCAGGAAAGGAAGTACTCGCCTCCCGTTTCAATGCCGAATTTCGGAGGTGCGCTGCGCGATCGGGCGACCTGCTCAGGCAGAGAAATTCCATGAAAGAGAACAAAAAGGAGAGGACGCACAGTCTCACCTTCTCGCTCTCCACCTTTCCTCAATGCCATGGAAACGCATAACCGGGACGATGCACAAAGCGCTTCATGCCCACGTCCAACTGGATCCCCGAACCGGGCTTCAGATCGATCTGGAACGTCTTTCCGTGTACTTGGAGCACGCGATCGCTGCCGGTTTCGGTTTCGCATTCTGGATTCTGGACCTTCCCTCGACATCCGGACGTCTTGCACCACCGGAGTTCCGTGAACTCATGCTCCCCAAACGCGCCAGCCTGCACGGTCACCTCCCGGGACTCCTTAGGACTCAGGTTGACCAGTTCCAGTGCCACGCCCCCCTCGTCCACGCGCGGCACCAAGGCACCCACGTCCTGCGGCAAGCCGGGCCGTCGCTTCCGGGGATCGAAGAACCGAAGCCGGGTGTGCAGCAGCCCTCCGTGGTACAAAAACTGCGGCGCGCCCATTGTCAGTTGCACCAGCGCCTCGGTCACCACGGGATTGATCTCCTGCCAGTGGTGAACATCCCACTGGGCCGAGTCCCCGTGGTCGTTCCGCATTGTTTCCAGACGACGACAGATCTCCGCATATTGCACGGCCATGATCTGCCCCGGATAGTCGGGATGGTTGCCCTGGATGTACCGAAACCATGGCGCGGCATGGGAGTAATCCCCTTTGCCACGAAGATCCGCCACCGTGTTCCAGCGCTCATGACCCTGGAACCGTGCCAGGCGTTCGGCATCCTCCGGCGCCATGGACATCGACCAAATATGAAGCGCGCACATCGGATCAAGGACACGCTCGCCATACCATCCCCGATCCCCGTGGAAATTCGGGGCCACGAACTGCCCGTCCTTCACCCCGCCCCTCTCCATGATCCGGTCGAGCTGGGACCTGGGCAGATCCAGATACCCGGCATCTCCTGTCAGGAGCATGGCGTTTTGGGCGGCGATCGTCAGCGGCTCGATGAGCTGTGTGAATCCATGCGGCCAGCGCCAGCCATAGTACCCACCCCACCACTTGCCGTCCATGCACTCCCCGATCTTGCCCGAAAGCCCCACGTTGTCGGGGATGATTCCCCCATTTTCCCGGGTGCGATCCATCCAGGCTTCGACATAATCCAGAACCCACTGCCGATATTTCTCCTCGCCCGTATAGATGTACGCGTGGGTGATCAGACTGGTGGCTGTGAGATTGAGTGGTACGTCCCCACGCATCATCCGTTCGTTTAACAGCTTCAGGATTTTCTCGAACACCACGTCGTCGTTCCAGTCCGCAATCTTCGTGGTCACGCCGGGGATGTCCTCAAAGGGAACGGGATAGTCCGCCAGGATCGGCCGGTGGGTCACCCAATCTTCGGCGCTATTCTCGAAACGGGGCCCTTTGCTCCCCGTAATGGGAGACCGGATCAGCTTCCGATCCGGATCGTAATTTTTCGCCTCCGGATCCTCGTCCATATACATGCCGGCAAACCGGAGCGTGCGCGCCACATCTTCCTGGACCGTAGGATCCGCCAGCCCGAACAGGTAGAAGGCGATCGAGCTTTCTCCATGATGCATCCAGTCATAGTATGCATCAAACTCTTTATATACCTGACCATACGCCGTAAACTGTCGCGTAATCGCATCCCATTCCTGGCGGGCAAGGCGATGCAGATGATCGTTTCCCCCGAGCGCATATAACAGCGGGAAATTGAAAAAACTCTCGTACGCATCGTCCGACCCATCCATGCCCGGCCACGCGTCCCGCCACCCAAGCGTCCCGTCGGGCCTGGTATAGCGTTCCACAAAACGCAGGGCCGCATCGTTCATGATCTCGATGAGAAACCGCTCCATCAGCGCCCACTGGGGCGGAGGGGCAAACGAATCAGCTGTAATCATGTTGCATTCCTCTGACATAACGCGTTCCTTTTTCAAACCATCCGGTGATCAATCGTTTCCTCATCATCCGACACAAAAAAACCCCCTTGGGGGGTCATCTCGCCAGCACGACCGCCTTCTTCTCCTGGTAAAGCAGGCCTTTCTTTGCGCTGAGTGCCTCCAGATAGACAATGTAGATCCCTATCGGAAGACGCGCACCCTCGTCGTCCCGTCCATCCCAGACCACATCCCGCTCGCTTCCGGTGGGATCCGCGTCCATCAGTTTGCGCACCAGCTGGCCGTATGAATTGTAGATCCAGAGGCGGGCGGTTGCGGTGGTCACCGGCAGTCGAAGAGAGAGAATCGTTCGGTCTCGGAAGGGGTTGGGAGAGGCGGAAAGCGAAGCGTTCGTGGGAAGCCGCTCCACAAACACACTGTTCTGGACACCCGGACTGCCTCCAGCAGGGGTCACGTGCGCCGCCCAGTTGTCCTCATTATCGCCTGCAAGATCCGGGTGAATCCGCTCCAACGAGACCTTGCGTCCCCCGAGCCGATCCTCTGTGAACATCACCCGATCGATCGTCTTTCCCGTCGCATCGCGAATGACCGCTGCATCGCCCCCATTGTTGAGCGCAGGCCATCCATCCGGCATGGGAAGCACGCGGGAAGGGACCTCGGGAAACGTATGGACCAGAAGCGCAGAATCCGCCGCGATCACCACATACTCTCCGGGTTCAAGCGAAAACGATTCGGCGGCCATCTGCCTTGCGGACGTGGAATCCGCATCCGAAAAGGTCCACGCGCAAAGATCCACCGCTCGGCCGGACCGATTCACCAGTTCCACCCATTCGCTCTCCCCGCTCGGCGGCGCGAAGTGCACCTCGTTGACCACGACATCCCGCGCCCGGTAGGCCACGGACAGCACACTGGCCGCGCGATTGTTGGAGACGTCTTCGTCCCCCTCCAGCTGCACCCGAACAGAGAGTGTATGAAATCCCGAAGCCACATCGCTCCAGCCAAACGCAGCCTCAGAGGAATCCCGCCAGGCGATCGGATCGGAGATCACCTGATCTGAATAGGCTTCCCCTTCGTCGAGCAGGGAGTCCCCGTCTGCATCCTCGAAAACCGTCACCTGCACATCCTGGGAAGGGGCCGTTCCGAGGTTGTAGACGCGAACGGTAACCGTTACGTCCTGACCGGGCTCTGGAAGGAGTGGGGAACAAGTGATCCCCTCATCGAAGACCGCGACATCTCTCTGGAAAGGAGTGACGCTGTTTTTTCGTCCCGGCGTTCCTCCCTCCGTCAGGCAGGCCGCCCAGTTTTCCGGTCCGTCCCCCTCCCCCATCAGAATCTTTTCATTCGAGAATCCCGGCGCAGCACCCACGGAATACACAAACCGGGCGATCTTCACGCCCTCCGAATCGGAGAGCACCACCGGCTCCGCAACGGTGTTTGACCATCCCCCTGTGCCGAACGCGTTATCGTCCGTGGTCAAGATCAACACGGATTCGGGCAGCGGGTCGTACCGATCGGAGTGCTCAAAATACCCGAGGTCCAGGATCAACCCAAACTGCAGGGGCCCCAGCACCCATCCTCCACCGGCATCCTCGATGGCGTCCTGCTCCTCATCATCTCCGATGGTCCAGCCCGTCAGATCCACCGATTCGGTCGCACTCGTATTGAAAAGCTCCACATATTCGTCGTAGGCATCGTTTCCCGTCGGATCGAACATCACCTCGCTTACGACCACCGAAGATTCGGCCGGGCTTTGTATAAGGGAGAAGAGGAACAAAATCGTCGCCATCGCCGGTAATCTCCTCGCATCCAGGTTGCCCCGGGAAGGGCCGAAGAATCCCTTTTGAGCCGTTCACCGCACCTTTGGCCGAAAATACTTCTCCTCCACCTTCCAAATCTTGTCCGTGCGCCGCTGATGTCGTCCCCCCGCACACGGGGTATCCAGCCATACTTTGACCATTTCCAGCGCAAGCGCCGAACCGATCACCTTGCCTCCAAGTGTCAGAACATTGGCGCCGACATGCTCGCGGGCCAGCCGCGTGGTAAAGAGATCCCAACATGTGGCGGCCAGAATGCCAGGCACTTTATTGGCCACCATCGCGGAGGCAAAACCGGCGCCATCCACCATGATTCCCGTCCGGCACGACCCATCGGCCACGGCCTCGGCGACCTTGAGCGCGAAATCGGGATAGTCCGCCGACTCCGAGGAAAACGTCCCAAAATCGCGAATCTTCTGTCCCTGATCCTCGAGCGCGCGCTTGATCGCCTCTTTCATCTCGTATCCGCCGTGATCCGCTCCGAGCGCGATGCATCCTCCCCCACCGGCACTTTTCTCCGCGCCCGTCGGATCCGGTTCCCCTTTCCGAACGGATTCGGACGGAACCAGAACGATTTGTTTTTCCCTGAGGGTATCCCGAGCCAGCGGGGTAACAATAACGCCGGGAGGAACAACGATCTCGCGAACCTGATGGGCCGACGCCCGAAGCACATCCGCCTCGGTGAGGAGCTTGCCGATCACCGAGATGGATGCCTGAGAGGAGGGGGGGTTCGGAACTGCTCCGAGCTTGGCCAGCACGCGTTGAACGATCCGTTCTATCTGTGCGCTATCCATATTCAAATCCTCGCGTGAAAAGGTAACCGCCGGACGGGAGACGAACCTCCCGAAACCCCGTGACGACGCATCCCGCATCACCGTTCAGAAGCTACCCAAATTCCTCATCAAACTCGTATACGTTCCGAAAATCCTCTATGCGATCCTCTTGGGTTTTTCCCATCAGTCCGGCCTCCACCAGGAGAAATACGATATTCCCAAAATCCTCCGTCTGAGAGATCCCCCAGCATTCGAACACCAACTTCACCATCGGCCCATATTCTTTGCGGGCGTATTCGCTTATTCCTATAAGCAGTTCCCGACCGGTCACGTGGCGCGGGGCTTTCATCTTGGACAGGGTAAAATCCAGCGCAGCGTAAAGGAAGAAATACGCCTCCCGCCTGTAACGCCCATCCCGTTCGGAAACCGCTTCGATGCGACTGGGCAACTCGTTTTGGGGCACCTTGGGCACGCCATTTCCTCAGATTCTATTATTTGACTGGGGATCACCACGGAATGACACGATGTGATCGAAAGGGCCTCTGAGTTACTGGCCCGCAGGACCTCGATCTTGTTGACCCGGTGTCTGCGCAACAAAGAGGGGCTGGGGGAGTCGGATTCCCGGAAACGCGTGCTGGGGGTGATCCGTGTCCATCCCCCTTCCGTGCCCCATTTCCCTATTGCTTCTGTAGCGCTTCGGCGCTGTTTCTTGTGTGGTATGACCCAGAAAGCCGCCAAGCCCTGTTCGCGATCATCGACACAATCTGATCGACCGTGATTTGGAGGGACTCTTCCCCGGAGACGACCAGATCGGCATGCTTGCGGGAAGGCTCCACAAAAGCCTCGTGCATCGGCCGGACAAACTCCAGGTATCGCGCCACCACCGACGCGACCGTATCCCCGCGTTCGAGCAAATCCCGATTGAGACGGCGAATGAAGCGCACGTCCGGAGCAGCATCCACGAAGATCTTAAGATCCATCAAAGCCCGAAGATCCGGGTCGTGAAGCGCCAGAATGCCCTCCAGCACGACCCAGTTCGCGGGCTCAATGGTTGCGCCCGTTTCCACGCGCAGATGCGTTCCATACTCGTAGGAAAGCTTGGGAATCGCTCGCCCCAAGGAAAGCTCGCGAAGATGTACGATCAAAAGCGGCGTATCAAAAGCGGACGGATGATCGTAATTGACCCGCTCCCGGTCTGCGGGTGTCAGGTGAGATCGGTCCCTGTAGTAGGCATCCTGCTCGATCACCACCGCATTTTCCGCTCCCATCGCCTCCACGATCCGTTTTGCGATGGTGGTCTTGCCCGATCCTGTGCCACCTGCGATCCCGATCAATGAGCTCATAGGCATCCTGAAACAAGAAGCATGAAACGTGAAAGGTGAAACGTAAAGAAAAAACGCACGGCCTCGAATCGCCTCTCCGACCTCCGGTTCTCAGCCGCTGCCTTTCGGCTTTGGTCTTCCGATCCCTGCTCCCAGTCTTTCCGCCTTTTCCCCGTGTTCCCTGATCCCCGGCCCCTGATCCCTGTCTTTCCGCCTTTTCCCCCTGTTTCCTGATCCCCGACCCCTGCTCCCTGTCTTTCCGCCTTTTCCCCCTGTTCCCTGATCCCCGACCCCTGCTCCCTGTCTTTCCGCCTTTTCCCCGTTGTCCCTGATCCCCGACACCAGCGCCCTGTCATTACGCCTTTTCCCCCTGGTCCCTGATCCCCGCCCCCTGATCCCTGTCTTTCCGCCTTTTCCCCCTGTTTCCTGATCCCCGACCCCTGCTCCCTGACCCCTGCCTTCCTGCTATGGCGTAAAGTCCACGCTGTCATCCACTCTGAGTATGAAGGCGGTCAGCAGCTTGGCCACATTTTCCACGTCCTTAAGGGAAACGGTTTCCACGGGGGTATGCATATACCGCAATGGGATGCTGATCAACCCCGTGGCCACACCGGCGCGCGTGAGCTGGATCGCATTGGCATCTGTGCCGGTGCCTCGGGGTGCGGCTTCGATCTGGTAGGGAATCTTCTCCTCTTCGGCGGTTTGGATCAGCATACGCTCCACCACCGGGTTGATGTTCGCACCCCGGGAGATCGCCGGTCCGGCTCCGAGTTTGATATCGCCCACGCGTTTCTTGTCCATATCCGGATGATCCGTGGCGTGGGTGACATCCACCGCAATGCCGACCTTCGGGTTGACTCCGTACGCGCTGGTCCGCGCACCCCTCAGTCCCACTTCTTCCTGCACGGTGGAGACCGAGTAAACCGCAGCCTTAAAAGATTTCCCGGAGAGCATCCGCAGCACCTCTCCCACCGCGAAACTTCCCGCTTTGTCGTCAAAAGCCCGAGAGACGACCAGATCTCTCCGCATTTCCTCAAACGCCACCGTGTAGGTGACGGGATCCCCCACGGACACGAGGGACTGTGCTTCTTTCTTGTCCGTGACACCGATGTCAATCCAGAGGTCGTGGATCTCCGACTTCTTCTTGCGCTCCTCCTCCGTCATCACGTGAATGGCCTTTTTGCCAGTAACCCCCATAACCGGACCGTTCTTCGTGTGGACGCACACCCGCCGGCCCGGAATGATGTTGACATCAAACCCTCCGATGGTCTGAAAAAAGAGGAACCCTTCGTCGCTGATATACTGAACCATAAAGCCCAGCTCGTCGCAGTGTCCGGAGAGCAGCACACGGGGACTGCCTCCCTCATTCTTGATTCCGATGCAGTTGCCATGCAAGTCCGTCTCGATGCGGTCTGCATAGGGCGCCACGTTTTCCCGCCAGACTTTCTGGGCGGGCTGTTCAAACCCCGATGGGCTGGGCGCTTCCAAGAGAGCTTTGAGAAAGGATAGCGATTTTTTCGTCATGGCAAAACTCCTTTTGGGAATGGGATATATGTCGGCGCGACTACAGGTTCTGTAATTTAGTGAACTCTGGGCGTTTTGTCAAGAGAGATTCCGCTCCATAGGGAACCGATGGGACATTTTCTTCTTGCCTGAACCTGTAAAATGTATTACCATTGATGATTGGCAGGAGAAGATCCTGGAAGGAATCAAGCGGCGCAAGGGAAAGATTGTCATGAAGGAGGTGCAGCCACGCAAACGATGGAGCGCCCCTTGTGAACAAGGTGTCGGTCGTAAGCCCGGAAAATGGAATGGGGTGCCATGGTAACTGTCAAAGCGGAGGTGATCGCTCTGCTGATCGGGATGCTCTGCGGTTTCGGTTGTGGAGAGGACAAGAAGCAGGAACCGGCGCCGAAGACGGATCGGGGGGCAGTCGAAGAGAGCGCCCACCCCCAGACCCTCTCTGAAACTACCCCACAGAAGATCGTTGTGTGTGATCTGAAGATTTGCGAGGAAATCCGAAGCCGCACACCGATCCGAGTCGGGAGCCGCTTCCCTAAGACGGTTCGCGCACTCTATTGTTTCTCCGATATTCGGGGTGCGGAGAAGTCCACCACCATCTCGCATCTTTGGTACTACAAAGGCAAGATGATGGCGGATGTCACCTTGCCCATAGACTACAAACGAATTCGGACGTGGAGCTCGAAGAACCTCCAGAGCGACTGGACCGGGGAATGGACGGTCTATGTGGTATCCGCTCACGGTAACGTATTGGCTTCGACCCAGTTCACCCTGGAATGAATGCGTCCTGCGATCCCGTAGCCAGGACCGAGGCCTTTTAGCGGTTTCTGGGGACTTCGGCTTTCCGCCGCATCCCCTGCACGTTCGGGGCGCTTCCCCCCCCAAGGGGTGGGCTGCAATAGAAGACGGCCCACTTCCGGGTCGGAGATCATTCGCATCCCGAACATACTCCCTGCCGGGTGGGTGTCCGGGAAGGCAAACTGGACTACGAGGACACCGAAGCGGAGCGGGTGCGCTATCCCGCAGAGTATGCCTTTGCGCTGATTGATGTGCTGGTGAAGGAAGCCTGACACAACCGTCCAAACAAGGAGGAGAATCCCATGATGCCATTTAGAAGAGCAGTCGTGTCCATAAAGACGGCAAACGCCGGATTGGGCGTATTGAGCCTCATCCTTTTGGTCGGCGGTCTGCTTTTGATCTGCAACTTCGGATTCACAGGCGCCGCAGATGCGCAGACCGGGGCAACTCAAACAGCTGACCATGGCGGCCGGGGGCTCGGCTTTATCGCCGCCGCTGTGGCGGTGGGCATGTCCACGATTGGCGCGGGCATCGCCGTATCCATCGTGGGCTCCGCGGCGATGGGCGCGGTGGCGGAACGTCCCGAATTGATGGGACGCTCGATCATCTACGTGGGATTGGCCGAGGGAATCGCCATCTATGGGCTGATCATCGGGATTATGATCCTGGGCAAAATCTGAATATCGAATCGATGATTCTGTTGGCTGCATTTCAGCTGGTAATCCTGGCACCTGCATGGTTTTGATGGGACAAGAGGATTCTCTTCCCTCATCTCCGGGAGCGCTCGATTGAAAAGGCACAGAACGGTTCGATCAAGACCCAAAAACACCCAACCCACCGAAGCATCAGATGAGGAATGCTGGTTCGGTGGGTTGGGTGTTTTTGGTAGATGGAGAAGCTCCCTCAAGCGGGAAAGGAGCCACCCTCCGGATTCTGACGAGAAGAGATAACGAGCAAAGGACCCCCAAGATACCCCAAGTATACCTTGCCATGGAGCAACATACTGAGTATATTCAAAACGTTTTGCCCCCTTTTCCCTCCGGCACAGCCGAAGCCGAAATACCCCGATAGAATCGACAAGCAGCCAGGGAGACGCGCATGAAAGGTGTATCTATAGTGCTCTTGGTGTGCCTTACCTCGATGATAATCCTGCAGGACGTGGCGTTTGTTCTGGCCGAGACAGCGCCGATTTCGGAAACGGAGTCGAAAATACCGATTGCGGTAATGGATCTGAATCCGCGCGGTCTGTCGGCTGACGAAATAAGAACACTGTCGGATCGACTCCGGGTGGAACTTATGCTCACCGAGCGTTTCGACGTAATGACCCGCGAGCAGATGGACCGGTTATTCGAGGAACAGCGGCTCCAATTGTCGGGCTTCTGCGACGATGAGACCTGTCTCGTGGAGATCGGAAAGCTCATCGGGGTACGGAAGATGGTGGCCGGGAGCATCGGCAAGGTGGGCAGGCTGTATTCGGTATCTGTGTGGATGGTGGATGTGGAGACCGGTCAGATGCACCGGCCCTGCAAGGCGGACCTTGAAGGAAGAGTGGAGGGATTGCAGACGGAGGTCATGCCGGCTTTGGCCCGCTGTCTGGCAGACCTTCCTGCCACCCAGAAAAAATCCGTGTACAAAAGATGGTGGTTTTGGACGGCGTTTGGAGGAATCGCTGCCGGGATTGCGGCGGAGATGATCCTCAGCCCGGAGAAGAAGGGAATCATCCAAGTGGATGTGCCGTGGCCGAAGTGAAACGGAATCACTGGTGACACGGATGCCCCTTGATGCCACTGACCCCCGCCCCGCTCCTGCTTCTCCGCGGACGTTGAGAAATCAAGGCGGATCTTTGATCGCTTCAGAATGAAGGGGAATGCTATGATGACACACACCTATCGACAACTCATTATCGAGGGTATCAAGGGACTGCCTCCAGGACCCCTGGCTGAGATCGCGGACTTTATCTATTTCGTGCGCAAACGGGTACGGGAACCGAAGATCTACGAAGAGGAGCTTCAAAACGCCTTGCTCGGGACGGAATTGCGGCAATCGAGCCGTGACGAAGAAGCCCATTTGGAGGAGGAGTTTGAGGACTATGAAAAACGGTACCCCAGAGAGTAACTTCGTTACGGACACTATGGGATTTGTCCTGCGCCTCGAGCAACGCAAACTGGGACCGACGGCAAAGGGCGCGTTCGATTCGGTGGAGAGGGGGAACGCGACGGTTTATGTGCCGGCACTGGTTTTCGCAGAAATCCTCTACCTTTCCGAGAAGCAGAGAATCATGCTCACGCTTCAGGAAGTAAGCGACTACTTGGAGCAATTCCCAAATTGCAGAGCCCATCCGATGGACTTTGCGGTAATCCAAACGTCAGCGCAGATTGCCGATATTCGGGAGCTGCACGACCGGCTGATCGCTGGCACTGCTCGGCTGCTCGATCTGGTTTTGATTACGAACGATCCGATCATCCAAGCATCTGTCTTTGTGAAGACGGCGTGGTAAGGGAGACGTGATACAGACCACGTTACCATCAAAAAAGGGAGGGTGTCATGAGATGCAAGGTTCTGCTGTTGGGAATTGCACTGATGTTCGCTTCATTCTTTGCTGGCTGTGGATCGAAGGAAACGTCTCCCGTATCGGAGTCTGCAGGAATTGAGGATATCGGAGGAAATGCCGGAGCAACCGGACAGATTGCCTTGCATGTGACGTATGCCTACTCATCGGGTAAGCTGGCAAAGCCCGCTGCGGTGGATACGATGAGAGCGTATGTGTATGAATCCAATGGAACAAAGATCGCCGAGGCGATTCTGGAGAGGGTGGGAGATCGGGGGAAAGCTTCGATTTCCGTGTCTGCCGGGAATGGCCGG
>JAZDJA010000170.1:0-19508 GCA_043804415.1 Candidatus Latescibacterota bacterium
CGAGAACAAGCCACTGGAGCCGACAGCGGCACTGGCCGCTCCGCAAGCAAGCTTGCTCCACGCCAGCACCTTGCGGCTCAGCGCCGCGATTAGGCCGAGCCTCATAATACACCAAGATATGAATTCCGACGTGCCGCAATAGATTGATAATGCTTTTGTTACGGAAGATGTGATGTTTGTTTCGGGAGTGTCTTATACGGCACTTGCAGCGGCATATAGGTTGTTCTACTGATCCACATAAACCATATTATGTGGCTGAGGATGTAGGACGATGACACTAGCTCGACGGCCAAGAGTTTTCATCTCCTCAACTATCGCGGACTTCCAGGATCTGCGTTCGGCACTTCGGTACTGGCTCAGCGAACTCGGACTTGATGTGGTCATGTCTGAGTACAACGACTTCAGCGGACCAATTGAGCGCGGTACCTTCGAAGCGTGTTTTCAGGCTCTTCGTGACTGTGACTACTACATCCTTCTCATCGGCGGGCGTCTCGGTGCCTACTACGACGCCCAACACAAGATCAGTGTGACCCGGCGGGAGTATCAAGTTGCCTACGAGGGGCTGCAGGAGGGCCGTCTACGGCTTCTGGCGTTCGTTCGCAAGGACACCTGGAATCTACGCAACGATCGCATCGGCTTACGAAAACGCCTCATCAGTTCCGCGTCGCCCCTCAAAGACTTGGCACCTGAGGAAATCGAAGACCTTGCCAATCATGACTCTTCAATCGTCGCCAACGGCGAAGCTCTGTTCGCCTTTCTGGACGAGGTCGCCAAGGTGGCCGAAATACAGAGAGCCACATCTGGCGAAGGTGCATTTCCGGTTGGCAACTGGGTCTTCACATTTAGCGGTTTTCAGGACATTGCAGACACATTGCGTGTGCAGTGGGGGTTGATGCGCAATCTGGATGCCACCGCGATGACGACGGCATTAGAGAGAGAACTGGCGCAGTATCTGATAGATTTGACTGAGAAGAGCGCCGGTAAAATACAAAGAGTCACGGACTGGACGGCGTTCGCGCGAGCGTCGCTGGGGGGCACTTGGTGTGACTCATCCCGCTACAAAGGCCGGCATCTGAAGTGGCTGACCATGTATGCCCTACTCTACTCACGAATAGGTCAGCGGTTCACCCTCGATGCAACAGCTGAGGCGATACGCTCCGGTGCGTTCCTAGAATTCGATTCATCCACGGCGAGTTACACCGCTGGTCCTCTGCACCGAGCTTTGCTTGACCTACGGGATAACGTGGAGCGACTGAGCCAGAATGCTCGAGCATCTCAAGAAGTCGTTGAGAAGTTCCATTCTCATTGCCGAGCTGCTGGCCTAGCAGAACAGGATACCACGATTCCGAATGAAGATACTGCTCTCATCTTTGCCATTGCCGACAATCAAGACAACGTAATCGATCTATGCATCAGGATTCTACGGGCTCTGCGCGGACGGGACGAGGGTTTGACTGGAGAGCTGCGACCAACGTCTCCTCTTCCGGATGAAGCAGACGTGCTCGCAAAGGAAAGGCCCACTCTGGCCGAGATCCGGGAGTGGGCAATGGGAGCGTAAGGGAGCCACATAACAGGCAAATGCACCCGACAGCCGCTGCACCGCCCGAGGAAAGGACGGTGTCTTATTGGAAGGCGGCGGCTGCGGGTGATTTGCAGGTCGTTACGCAGCCGGACCCACCCTATGGGCAAACTCGTAGAGAGGACAGCCACGCGAAAGGAGGTGCACGAGAAGCTCCTCGCCGCGACCTCGCGCGCCTACCAGGCATTCCTCGAATGGAACGCGCGGTCTTCGCGGATGGCGCACTCCCCAAGAAGCAGAGGGAATTCATCGCCGTGGGGATTTCGGTTGCCACAGACTGCGAGTCCTGCATGCGGTGGCCTATCCAACAGACGGCGGCTGCGAGTGCTGGCGAAAGAAGTCGGGGAACACAACATCACCGTCAACCAGGTGGCGCCGGGCTGGATGATCAGCGACAAATACCGCGCCAAGCCCGTTGATGACGCGGGTTATCGGCAAGGGGTTCCGATGCGCCGACGCGGCGAGGACCAGGAGATCGCAAACGCCGTGGCCTTTTTGGCCTCGGACCCGGCCGGCTTCATCAGCGGCGCTTATCTGCCGGTCTGCGGGGGCAGCATCATGCCGGGCATCTGAGCCCACCTGTTCTTGACCGGTATTTCTGTGAATTGAGAAAGGAAAAGTGTTTTGTTTGCCGTGGGCATGCTGTTCTGCCGATTTTATCGGGCAGCATAATAACATGTTATTTTTTTAGACAAGGTAAATTTATGGCAAAGAAAAAGGAATTTGAATTTTTATCTGAGTATTTGTATTGGTCTTACGCAAACCTTGCAATGGCTCACTCTGCTGTCACCAATAAAGCTGAAAGGTACATCCAGATTAATTATATTATCAGAGCAAGACTTTTCAAAGGATTAAAGCAAAAAACCATCAATATTGGATCTATCATTGACGATGAGAGACTAAAAATGAAGCTACCCCAGATATGTTCTTACTGTGGTGACAACGAGAACCTTTCAGTTGATCATCTGATTCCCAAATTTAAGGGTGGAAAGGAGACTGGTGATAATTTCGTATGGGCTTGTAGAAGATGTAACAGTTCGAAAAACAAGACTGATTTGATGGAATGGCATAATAGAAAGGGTACTTTCCCATCTTTGTTCCTGCTAAGGAGATACCTGAAAGCTGTGATTGAATATTGTTCGACAAATGAGTTAATGGATTTGTCCTTAGATGACGCCAAGGCAACGACGCTACCGTTCAGTCTTGAACATGTTCCACAGGTTTATCCACAACCATCAGAGTTAAAGCTTTGGGTGACCGAAATATAACAAACGCATTAACTCGGACGTTTTTCGCGCCGCTGCGCTCTGCGAAAAACGCCGGCTATGATGGCGTTAGGCTCCCTCTCCCACAAAAGAACTCCAGCCGGAATATCCGTTGCAGCATAGGCTTGGGGAGCTTCTTTCACGCTCAGGAGGCGCTTTACCATAAAGGAAACCTGCTTTCCGAACGCTGAAAAGTGCACAAAACAACGGCCTTTTGTAGAGGCGGCGATTTTTGCCTCCACAACGGAACATCGTGCAAATCGCGGACAAACCATTCTTGACAATACCCTGATCCGAGTATTCTCTGCGTCCGATTGCCGTTGAACAGGTGGATTTCGTTTGGGCTGTTTCGAAGCATCGGAGAACCATGTAGCCGTTCAGCGCCCGGAGGATTCGCTGTGACAAGAAAGGGGAGCCGGGATGTTGTCTGGAAACCATATAATGAATAGTTAGGGGAATGGAGCGACAATGACTGAGCAAGTGCCTCTTCTCTTGTACAAGTACTGCCGATGCAACAGATACAATGAGGACATCATTCTGGGTGGCGAGTTTTATCTCTCAAGGCCGTCGACCTTCAACGATCCCTTCGATTGCCGGGGCCCTATACGACTTGAGGGTACCGATGAGGAGCTACGCGTCTTTCTCCGGGATCGTGTGCTGCCTCTACAGGACCTCCCTACCGAGAAAGTGGAGCCTACACTTGACAAGCTATTCGCATCGGGCCGTGCAAACTGGTACCGTAGCGCTGAGTTTGCTGCGCAGATGACTGCAAAGTTCCGAGAGCACATGGAGGTTCTGTGCTTGTCCCAAGTCCGGGACGACATCGTCATGTGGTCACACTACGCTGACCACCATCGTGGCGTATGCTTCGGGTTCTCCACCGAGCATTCGGATCTACTCCAATCCGCGGAGAAGGTGCAGTACAGTATGTCCTTTCCGGTTCTGAACGCCTTACGTACCAACGAGAAAGATATCCATCGAGGCTTCTTCGGTACCAAGTTCATCACTTGGAAGTACGAGAAGGAGTGGCGCGTCGTGCGGGCTGCGACAGAGGCCCAGCGGTACGCCTTCCCGCCGGGCACAATCAAGGAAGTGACCTTCGGCTCAAGGATATCCAACGATGATCAGCGGCGACTCATTCTCATGCTACACTTCCGTGGCACTCAGCTGCAGTACTTCAGGGCAGTCGAGCACCCCGAAGAGTACAAGCTCCAAATTATACCGCTGCCCCTCGACGACGATATGATCCGGGACGCACTCGCTGGGATGTAGCGCACGGGTCCCGCCTAACAATCCGCTATAGCTGGCGGGGTGATCGGTGTCACGCCCCTGGCGAGGGGGTGGCCCCGGCACGGTCTCGGCTCGTCTCGCCCTTGCGGTCATGGAGAGCGTGTTTCCAAAGTAGGGGCGTCCGGGGTGGGCGGCTGCCTGTCAAAGCTCGCAGCCTAATGTTCATTGCGGTTGGTCTTCAGAAAAAGATACAGCACCGATCGCGCTATCGTCCCTCTTTCCACACCAGGTGGGAGAATGCCAAATGAGCTATGAATTGACCAACGATGCCTATCAACTTACTGTAACCCCAGGTGACAGGGAGGTCCACTTTCGTCTGCGGGATCTGGCGATGGATTTTGATCTCGTGGACGGCCCCTATATCTATCGGGCCTCTGTGCCATGCGAAGCGGGGACCATCACCGCAAAATGGCTCAGCGACGTGACGCTCGAAGTGGGCGGTGAGACTTTGAGGATTACGGGCATGCTCGCGGGGCTGGAGGTGGCGCACATCCTGCAATTGCCGGGTGATCGGGGACTGCTGGAAGAGCGCATCACATTGCACAACCCCACCGAGAAGACTATCGCGCTGGAGCATTTCGCAGCGGGGCTGCAACGGACGATTGCCGATGAAGGAGGAAGTGTCCTTCCAGAACTGGTTTCAGACCGCCTGGTGGCCATCCCGTTCCGGCACAGGCCCACGGACACCGCCGATTTTGATGTGGACTTTGGGATCGCTGACTTGATTCGGAGGCCGGGCCGCGAACATCGCGTCGGCAACAAGCCACTCCATTATCCGGAGTATGGCTATTATCCCTCCCTGCAATGGTCCTCAGAAGGATGGGCATGGACTCATGGCAAATACACACTGGGTGTATTCAAGCTCAATCAGGAGGCGATGGAATTCAGTGTCTTGTCGCTCGAACCCGGTGAGCATGGATTAGCTCTGCGATTTGGCGGTGCGGGTCCGGTGACGGACGAACCCTCCTCGCTCTGCAAGATACAGACAGGCCAGCGGATTGAACTGGGTGTCACCCGATATGAGACCGTGGAAGGAGACTACAAACAGGCCTACTATGCGTTCCGTGCGTTCCTGGACGAAAACGGCTGTCGATTCCCAAAAGGATTCGATCCACCCGTGCACTGGAACGAGCTGTATGACAATCCGGAATGGCATCTGGGCACACCGGGCCATCCACCAGGACCACGTATGACCCGACCTGTGACTTACACCAAGGAGTTGATCCTGGAGGAAGCCAGGAAAGCGACGGAATACGGCTGTGAGTCTCTCTACCTGGACCCGGGGTGGGATACCGATTTTGGCACTTTCCTATGGGGCAAAGAGTGGCTGGGATCGCGCAAACCGTTCATCGCAGAAATACAGGAGGCGCATGGACTGGGCGTGTCTCTCCACTGCCCGTTGGCGACATGGATGTCGGTCGATGGGCGCGGCGTAGAGAGTTGGGCGAAGGAAGCGCTTCAGAGGGATCGAGCAGGCAGGATCATACCGGGCGCGGTATGCTTGGGGTCCCGCCAGTATCTGGACCAGGCTGCCGAACGCCTGCTGGCCCACTGTGCGGACGGCGTAGTGTTCCTGATGTTTGATGGTAACTGGTGGAATGGCGGGTGCTGGAATCCGGACCACGGACACCGGGTGCCCTACGCCCTGGAAGATCATATTCGCGCCAATGTGGAGCTGGCCCGCAGGGTGCATGCAAAGTATCCCGCTGTCCTGATTGAGATGCACGATATGGTAGCCGGTGGGACCATCCAGCGGTATACGCCCGTTTACTATAAATACGGCTTGCCGGGCAGCTACGACGAAAACTGGGGTTTCGAACTCATGTGGCAGCCCCTGGAGGATATCTGCAGCGGACGAGCGCGCAGCCTATACTATTACAACCTGGGTTGCAACGTGCCGGCCTATCTGCACATTGACCTGCGAGACGACAACGAACACTGTCTGGTGCTGTGGTGGTATGCTTCGACGTGCCGCCACCTGGGCATCGGCGGTACGCATGCGAACCCGCAGATCGCCCATGCGCAGAAGCTCGCGATGAAGCGCTATCGGAAGCTGGAACGATTCTACAAACACGGGGAGTTCTACGGAATGAACGAGGAAGCTCATGTGCATGTATTGCCCGACGAGGACGCGTTCGTGGTGAACCTTTTCAACCTTTCCGATGAGCCTCGCGCAGTCGGCGGCACCCTCTTGTTTGAGGAGATGGGCCTCGACTGTGACAAATGGTATGTTACTCCCAAGGGAGGCGGGTTCGACTCCAATTCGGGCACCTTTTCGATAAAACGTCGCATGGCCCCGTGGTCTGCCCAGACCATTGAGGTCCGTGCCATCTCACCCTGAGCCTGGACGGCTCAATGTGCGTCGGACTCTCTTGACAGGCCCGGCTGTAAGACCCAACCCACGCTTACCGTTCAGATGGGGTGTTTGGCGCACCTTCACACCACGCGGCAGAGGCGTGTCGCTATACCCCATCATAAATGTCCCACCCAACCTTCCACGGTCTCAATTCCGTTCACGAAAGGAGGACAGAAATGTCGAATGCTGTTACCAACCCAGGCAGTGCCGTCGCGCTGGTGGATTCTCCACTTGCCAAGGATCTGATACTGGAAGGGAGTCCCAGTCCCAGAATCTGGGTCAATGCGCAGTCCCCGGACAAGAAAGTCACCCACGGCGTATGGGACTGCACAGCCGGTCGTTTCAACTGGGAGTTCACCTGTGATGAGTTCGTCATGATCCTGGACGGCGAAGTCACGATCACCCCGGAGAATGGGGACGCTTTCACCCTGCGCACCGGTGATCTCTGCTATTTCCCGGCCGGCCTGAAGACGCTCTGGCAGGTCGACCGGTATGTCAAGAAGACCTTTACACTCCGCACGGCGGAGCCCTTGGAATTATAGTGCGGATGCTGTGCCCAAATGGTCCGGGCCTACGCAAGCGATGCGGCCGATCGCGCATGGGGGCAGGATCATGGTGTGCCCCCATGCCGCTCTCTGAGATACCTGGAAGGTGTTCCCGACCCCTGCCCCGCAACATGGACCCGCCCGTATCTGAAGCCACCTTGCTTTTGCCGGAGGTGGCTTTCTCATTGCTGTCCGAAGCGTCCTTTCCAGATAATGCTTGTCACCGGGCACGCAGTACCGATCGCTCCGGATCCTGGGGTTGTTCCCCGAACCTTCTGCAGGTTGTCGGAACCTGCGAGATGCTGTTCGCTTCGCCGATTTCTGTCCTGCGAAGAGGGTGCCCTTCGAGGCGAAGCATTATCCGAAAGGCCTGCTCGACAAATGACTGCGGTCCAGACAATTCGGCTGGTTTTGGGGAAGCTGCCCCCATCCGCTATTTCTTCTGATAGATCACTCTCCCGCCCACAATGGTATAAAGAACCTCGAGTTCAGAACTTAGAACAATGAGATCCGCGTCTTTCCCGACCGCGATTTCTCCCTTGTTCAATCCCATCAGGCGGGCGGGCGTCCGTGAGCAAATCCTGCTTGCAGCTGCCAGGTCCTTTCCAAAAAGCCCAATGGCATTGCGGAAGGTATCAATGGGCGTCATGGCGGAACCGGCCAGCACCATGTCGCGCTCCAAGAGACGCACGCCATCGTTGCGACGCCGGATTACTATCTTCCCTCGTTCCTCCGGCAGCGTATATTCCCCGGCCGGCAGACCCGCCCCAAAATTGCTGTCCGTGATAAATGCGATTCTCTCCGAGGTCTTGCAACGAAACGCCTTTTCCACCAGAATCGGAGATACGTGCGTGCCATCGGGAACAATCTCGCATGTCACCCGGTCTTCTATCAGCAGATAATCCACCAGCCCCGTGGGATATACGCCCAGTTCCGTGGTCTCCGGGAGGACAAAGGTACAGAAGAAATGGGTGACCAGCGTAGCGCCGGCGTCCACTGCGTTGCGGGCCTGTTGGATGGATGCCTGCGTATGACCCATACTGCACACCACTCCGTCGGAGGACAACTGCCGGATCAGATCGATGGCACCGGGGCATTCCGGGGAAATGTCCCAGATTTTGATGAGTCCGCCCCCTGCCTCCAGGAGTTGGTCGGTTGTCTCCGGGTGGATGGGCGCCAGATCTCTGGCCAGCCCGCCTCCGGGATGTGCCAGGTAGGGCGACTCCAGCCGAAATCCACCGATTTGGGGGAGGGTTTTCAGCTCATCTGTTTCGTTGCGATGGTGCTCCATCAGCGGGACCAGTACTTCGGGCGAGCCGAACAGCGTCGGATAGAACGTGGTCGCTCCGTGCGCAGCTATTGCCGTGGCGTATTCCCTCAGCGGGCTGACCGCCGGAGAGACCAAGCCGATCCCATGCGTATGCAGGTCGATAAGTCCGGGCAATACATACCCGCCGGCCGCATCCACCACGGACGCTGAGTTCAGATTTTGGCCGATGTCCGCGATCTGCCCTTTCTCAACGCGCACATCGCAGCATCGGAGTTCCCCGTCGCGAAGCAATACCTTGCCATTTTCAACGATCAATGAACCGGCTTCGTTCTTCATCGCCCATGCCCTCCATGTTTTGGAAGTCTCATTTTCGCTATAGTCGCGGTGTTGCGGATGCGGTCAGCCCATAGTGCTGTTCTGCCCGGTCTCTTGAGATGAGCCCTGCCTGCACGTCCCGATCCAAAGCCGCTCTGTCCCGCTTTTCGGGATCTCCCCACCCGCCGCCTCCGGGTGTGGTGATCACGATCTTATCTCCTGCCTTCAGGCCCGTGGTCACCTTCGAGGGTAATCTTCGTTCGACTCCTTCCTTGGAGACGATCACGCAGTCGGACGTGCCGCCCGCTTCTCCGCCGAATACTCCCCACGGCCCGATTTCCCTGCGGTCCGCGCTCAGGCTGAAGGTGGTTTCGTCTGCCAGCGTGACGATTTCGCGGGTCATGCCCATGCCGCCCCGGTACTCTCCGGCGCCCTCGGAATCGGGGACCAACCCATACCGCTCAATGCGAAAAGGATAGCTGGACTCGATCACCTCCACCGGCGCGTTTCGCGTATTGGTCATATGGGTATGCACCCCGTCCATGCCATCCTGATTGTGCATGGCGCCTTGGCCGCCGCCATAGGTTTCCACATAGTTGTAATACACGCCGGTTCGGGGATCCATGCCGCCCAGGTTGATCAGGTTCATCTCCCCGGAACAGGCCGCCATGACGCGGTCGGGAATGACCTCGATCAAGGCTCCGAGCAGCACATCCACCAATCTCTGATCGGTGAGGATATTGGCATTACAGACCGCAGCCGGGAAGCGCGCCTGCACAAGGGATCCCTCCTCCGCCTTCACTTCGATGGCCCGATAAGCACCGCTGTTGGTGGGCAGGTCGGGATCGATGATGGCTTTGAGCACAAAATAAACGCAGGATTGCGCCGCGGAAATCCGGGCGTTCATCGGGCCCTTTACCTGGGCATCCGTGCCGGCAAAATCCACCGAGATGCTCTCCGCCTTCACTTCGATGGTGGCCTTAATCTTGATCAAATCCTCGGTGATGCCATCGCCTTCCACGTAGTCCTCAAAACTGTAGGTGCCTTGCGGGATCTTCTTGATCCCTGCGCGCATGCTCCGCTCCGCATAATCCAAAAGCTCCTGCATATACACAAGAACCTGCGATCTGCCGTATTTCTCCGACAGCGCTCTCAGCCTCTTTGCGCCCACATTATTGGCGGCGATCTGAGCCATCATATCGCCCTGGGTCACCTTGCCGGTTCGGATATTCTGCATGATCAGAGACAGGATCTCTTCGTCCATCCGGCCGCTTTTCATGAGCTTAATCGGCGGGATCTGCAGCCCCTCCTGATAGATCTCGGTGACGCCAAAAGCCATGCTTCCCGGCGCGTATCCGCCCATATCCACGTGGTGCGCCTGATTGGCGACCAGGGCTATGATCTCGTCGCGAAGGTAGACCGGAGACATCAGGGTCACGTCACTGAGATGGCCCGGACCCTTGGGATAGGGCACATTGCTGATAATGACGTCCCCGGGATGGAGCGTCTCAAGGGGATACTTTTGTAGCATGACCTCCACAGCGGCGGGCATCACCCCCAGGTGGAAGGGGGTGCCCAGTTCCGTCTGAGCCACCACTTGTCCCTCGTGGGTCAGGAGCGCGCAGGAACAGTCCCGGCGATCCTTGATGTTCGTGGAATAGGCGGTCCGGACCAATGCCGCGGTCATCTCATCGGCAATGGACTGAAACCCATTGCGCATGATCTCCAAGGTAATGGGGTCTATTTGGGGCATTCTTCTCTCCGAGGCTTGATGGTTCCGAATGTGACCAACACCGAAGAAATCAGAATCATTGAACACTGAAGGACACCGAACACGCTGAAAAACAACACCGAAAGATCCTGTCGCATCTGGGTCTTTTGCGGCGTGCATTGGTATTCAAATTGGGGTTCTGAAATCCATCTCACAGAATTACCCTTCGGAAATCCATTCTCGGTTTTCCGAAGTTGATGAGAAGTCCCAGCCGAAATCGGGTCGCTTTCAGGTAATGCTTCAGCTGGGCGTAATGGATCTTCTCAAGATCCTGAATGGCCTTCAGCTCGATAATGATCTTTTCCTCAACAACCAAATCGGCAAAGTACTCCCCAACGATCACATTGTTTTCGAAATATACCTTCAGGGGCACCTGTTGCTGGCACGCCAGGTCAAGTTGCCGCAACCTGTACGCCAAAGCGTTTTCATACACCTTTTCCAGAAAGCCATTCCCAAAATACTTATGCACTTGAAAGGCTGCTTCTCGGATCTTCTCGGTCAGATCTTTGTAGAGTAGTTCCTCCATCGGCAGGCACCCCCCAGCTCTGGCCACTTGAACACCGAAGGACAGTGAAACACACAGAGGACCCCGACCTTTTGGTTGTCGCTGTTTGGTGTTTCGGTGTTTTCCAGTGTTCAATTCCCGTAAGGCTGATAGGTTGAACACCGATGGACACTGAAACACACCGAAGAGCCGAGATTCTCTCGTTCTGCAGGCTGTAGGTCTTTTCAGTGTCCTTCAGTGTTGAATTTCCTCCGATCTGATGGATTGAACACCGAAGTGCGCTGAAACACACAGAGGACCCCGAGCTCTTGGTTGTCGCTGTTTGGTGTTTCGGTGTTTTTCAGTGTTCAATTCCCGTGAGGCTGATAGGTTGAGCACCGAAGGACACTAAAACACATCGAAGAGCCGAGATTCTCTCGTTCTGCAGGCTGTTGGTCTTTCAGTGTTCTTCAGTGTTCAATTGGCTCTGATGACGATATTCCGATAGGCATCAACCCGTGCGGTGTGGCCGGGAAAGACCAGTGTGGTGGAATCCTTCTGCTCGATCACAGCCGGGCCGGTCATAGACGCGCCCGGATGCAGCCGATTCCGGTCGTAGATCGCCGTTTTGTAGTACGCACCCTTGAGATAGACTTCCCGTTCTCCTTTGAGAGCCTGCGCTGGGTCTTCGTCGCCCAAAGGCGCTTTGTCCATCTCCGGCTTGGGGATGATGCCCAGACATGCCAATCGCAGATTGACGATTTCGGTGGATTCTTCCGCTTTGCTGAACCCGTAGCTCTTTTCGTGAAGCGTGTGGAAGGTGTGCGCTATGGATTCGAGTGTTTCCTTTGTGAGTGTGCCCGAACCCACCGGTACCTCCAACTGGTAGCCTTGGCCGAAATAGCGCAGTTCCAACGAACGGGTGATGACAATTTGTTCCTCCGGGATCCTATCGCCGGACATCCGATCGCGGGCTGTTTTCTCCAACTCCGCATAGTATGCATTGAGTTCCATCAGGCTGGCTTCCGATGTTTTTCGCACCCAAGTCTTCACGTAGTCGTGCCGGAAATCGGCGACCAGCAGACCGTACGCGCAGTTGACGCCCGGCGCAAACGGAATGACCATCTGACCGATGCCCAACTCCTCGGCCAGTTCCACCGCGTGCACCGGCCCGTTTCCGCCGAAACAGACCAGAGAGAACTCGCGGGGATCGTATCCCTTCTCCACGGACACGAACCGGATGCCCTTGACCATCGTGGCATTGACCACCTTGATGATGCCCTCGGCGACTTCGAGCACGCCCATGCCCAGGGGCTTGGCCAGTTTCTCCTCTATGGCGCGGTAGGCCGCCTCTTTGTCCACCTCCATCTCGCCGCCCAGGAAATACGCTGCATTGAGCCGGCCGAGCACGAGATTGGCGTCCGTGACGGTGGGTTCTGTTCCGCCTTTCCCATAGCACACCGGCCCCGGATCGGCCCCCGCGCTTTGGGGCCCGACCTTCAATACGCCGCCGCCATCGATCCAGGAAATGCTCCCGCCCCCGGCTCCGATGGTGTGCATGTCGATCATCGGCACATTGAGTGCGTACCCGCCGATCTCGCTTTCCCGCGTGAACTTCAGGCCGTCGGCAGGGATCAGGCAAATGTCGAAACTCGTGCCCCCCATATCCACGGTGATCACCTTCTCGATGCCCGCCTGTCTGGCCAGACCCGCACCGCCCAAAACGCCGGCTGCCGGGCCGGAGAGTATCGTGCATACGCTTTTCTGGCTGGCCAGCGAAGACGGCATGATCCCTGCGTTGGACTGCATCACGTGCACCGTGCTGTGTATCCCGATCCGATCCAACTCCTTTTCCAATGCGCCAAGGTACCGGTCCACGATGGGCGATACGTAGGCATTGATCACGGTGGTGCTCATGCGTTCGTATTCTTTGATCTCCGGGAGAATTTCTGAGGAGATGGAAACCTCCATCTGCGGGCATACTTTCGTAAAAATGTCCCGGATCCACTCCTCGTGCACGGGATTGACGTAGGCATGCAGCAGGCACACCGCCACCGACCGGACCTCCTGCGCTCCGATTGCTGCGATGATCCCGTGGAGTGCGAGCTCATCGAGTTCTCGGTGAACTTGGCCCGTGTAGAGGATCCGCTCGGGTACCTCAAATCTCAGATGCCTGGGCACGAAGGGTTCGGGCCGCCGGGCGAAGAAATCGTATAGCTTGGGCCGATCCTGCCGCATGATGTGCAGCACGTCCCGAAAACCCTCGGTGACGATCAGGGCGGTTTTCACGCCTTTCCGTTCCAGCAGGGCATTGGTGGCCACCGTGGTTCCGTGGATGAAAAACGTGATGTCATCGGGTTTGATGCCCGCCCGTTCGGTGATCTGCGCCACGGCGTTCATGATGCCCAGCGCCTGGTTTTCAGGGGTCGAGGGCACCTTGGCCAGCGCGATCTTCTGGGTTACCTCGTCAAACAGGATGAGGTCCGTGAAGGTTCCTCCCACATCAACACCCAGTCTGTAACTCATCGTTTGCCTTTCTCATAGGGCATAGAAATGACGTCTGTTTGCCGCAGAGTTCGCAAAGAGGGCGCAAAGGGCGCAGAGAAAAGACCGTTAGGAAGCCTTTTGCGAGCCCCCAAGGCGAAGGGTTCGCGTTTGCTTTGTGTATTTTTCGGGTAGCAGGAATCACGAAAAAGTTCATGTCAGACCGCAAAGGATGCTCAGAAATGCGTCCACCTCTTCGGGGGTGTTGTAGTGCGCCATGGAAACCCGCACGCATTCCTCCAGCCCGAGGGCAGAGAGGGTGTGCCGGGAATAGGCATCGGAGACCCGATTGTGCACCCGGATCCCGCGCGCCCCCAAATGGGAAACCACGTCACCGGATGCCATACCTGCCACATTGAAGATCAGCTGCGGTTCCTTGATCGTCAGATCCGCCACCTCCGCATACACGGTGATCCCATCCAAATCCAACATGCCGCGGAGATCGCCAGCCCCATGGAGGATGCGATAGGTCAGGGCTCTCTCGTGCGATTCGATGGCCGACATGGCCGCCCCAATTTGCGCCCTGCGATCCGAGCTCTGGACAAAATGGCCTCCCAACCAGCACAGGTAATCCACCACCGCCGACCACGCCGCATAGCCCGCCTGCTCTCTCGTGCCCAACTCCCAATAGGTCTCCGGCTTTCCCAACAGTTTGTCATGAGGCAGCCTGGATGCTCTGTCTGAGAGAAACATGCCGGATGCGCCCATTTTGGAGAAAGTCTTATATGAGCTGGTCAGATACACGTCACATCCCAGCCTTTCCACATCCACCCGGCTGTGCGGCAGATGCTGAGCGCCATCGACCAACACATACAGACCGGGCTTGATCCTCCGGGCCTCCCGGATAGTGGTTGCCACGTCATTCTTCGTCCCGGTGTTGTTGGAGCTGTGGATCATGGCAAGCACGAGGGTAGCGGAGTCGATCAGATTCAGCACGGTCTCCGGTTCGACGCCTCCGGTTTTCCGGGACAAGCCCGCCACCCGCCACCCGCCACTCTTTCCCACATTCCTTCGAGAGCATTTGGGTCGCATCGTAAATCGCGGGGTGATCGAGATTGGTGGTGACCACGTTTTGCCCGGGCACGTGACGGATGATCGCGCCCAGGGTCTTGAAGGCATTGCTGGTGGTGCTCTCTCCCAGGGCCACGCAGCCGGAGGAGGCGCCCAGCAAGGTCTTCAGATCCTCCGCGCCTTGGGCGATCAACCGTTCGACCTCCCGTGAGGTCGGATTGGCTCTTCCCGCGTTATCCGGCAAGGCGGTCTGCTCGGCGACCAGCTCCACGACCCGCTTGAGCGTCAGGCTGCCTCCCGCGTTCTCCAGATAGATGCGTTTCCCGCTTACGGGGTCCGCCTCCACGCAGGCGAAGCGATCCCGTATTTGGGTGAGCAGGGCATCGTCAAACAATTTTCCCTTGTTCAAATTCATAGTTACCTCTACTATCGCATTGGCCAATCCGAGATAACCTCGTCAATTTCCGCCATCAGACAGATCGTCTCTTTGAGAGCGACAACGATTCTCTGGTAATGGAACAAGTCGTCAAATGACAGCTTGCGTCCCTTGCGATCCTTGAGCCATTTCTGGAGCACCTGGTAGCCGCCGATCTGAAACGCCCACACATCAGGCTCAATCCCTTCGAAATACTGCGTCTTGTTGATGTACACGCGGCCTGGGACCTCGCTCCCTTTTTCCTCTTTTCGCGGTTCCGTATAGCGCACCTTCACCACCCCGTTGGAACCGGTCACAGGGAACGAGGTGGTAAGTTGGTTAAGCGCAGACGATTTCATCAGGTGCAGCGCCACTAATTCCTCGCCCTTCGTCGCTAACATTTTGAACTGATCCCGGTCTGAGGTAAGGGGCAGACGAGGGAAGTCAATCTTGAGGAGTTCGGCGTAGCGCTCCCGGTAGGTAGGAGAATGGAAGACGGCGTAGGCATAGTGGAGAACGTCTTCCGGGCCAAAGGCGCTCTGCAAATCTCCCTTGCCATCCGGTACGAAATCGAGGCCCAGCTTCTCCTCGACGGCGGCGATGAATTTGGGCGCGAGGTTGGGTTCGCGGGTGACTTCTTCGGTGGCGAAAAGGGTGCCTTTGGTGTCTTCGGGAGTGGTGTAGAGGTAGAGGGGGAAGACGGAATTGTTTGCGTAGGCACTTTCAAACACAGAGCTTTCGGCAATTTCGTTGCATATCAAGATATAAGAAAACGGGGATCGTTTTGACTGTCGTTTGCACAATAATGCCATATTTTCCGATAGAATGTGCTGCATAACTCTATGCCCGGGACGACTGGTAAAGCCTACCCCGTAGTACACCCACCGTCTGTCAAATGGACGATACAGGCACTGACGAATGTTCTCTTCCGAGAATGCACAAGCATCCCTCCTAGCCTCAATATCGTAGCTTGACGATGGATAAAGCCTATAGTGCTCCTGAAACGCCTCGTCATAGTCCTCAGCGAAGAATCGTCGAGTACGATTGCACAAGATCTCTTTGTCAAAGTCAAAACAGAACTCGTCACGATCCGTTTTGACACCGGTACCGTTGACCCCGAAGATGTCAGTCATTTTCCAATCCTTTTCGTACTCAGTTAGCCTTTCAAAATCCTTGGGCACCCAAAAAAAGAGGGGAGCTACTGGCTGCAACTCTTGCCACTCTGTATTTTGAACATCGGAAGAGAGGAGAACTTCGTATTTGTGTTCCCTCATGCCGAAAAGGTCGTCATAGAAAACTGCGGCATGTTGTCCGTCTTTCGTTCCATCCTTAATCAATAAGACGATTGCTACTCCTTGCATAATGTCAAAGACGTTCTCGTCAGGACTTCCATCGGGTGCTGTCTCTTTCATTCGAGCGTTGCCGTGCAAGTTCAAGACATAAGCCTTGTCGAACGTCTCTAACAACGACTGTCGCATGCGCCAGTGCGTCAAACCAGAGAGATAAGAGTTATTGGAAATCAGGCCAATGACTCCTTGCCCCGTGCGCTCAGTCCGCCACTGGGCAAAGCGGATAAACTTGATGTAATCGTCGTCCAGACTGATCTTCTTTTCGTCAAGTCCCTTCTTGTATTCTTCAATCAGCTTTGTAATCCACTCCCCGCGATTAGCCGAACTGACCGAATAAGGCGGATTGCCCAGCACCACCATGATGGGCTTGTCCCGCTTGACCTCCTCCGCCGCGTTGGCCTCGTCGCTGATAAACCGGGCGAAGCCCAGTGTCGCAGCCTGGGTGATTGCCTCCTCCAGCGAATTGGTGAGGTAAATGCCCAACCGTTGGTCGCCCGTGAAGTCGTACCCCGTCTCCTGAAGGAAAATGCCCAGTTTCATGTGGGCCACGGCATAGGGAGCCATCAACAACTCGAAACCAAAGATACGACGCAGGAGATGGTTTTTCACGTAATCGTTCCACGTTCCGGCCTGGCCCATTGTCCGCAGGGTATCATGAATGTGTTGGATTACAAAGTAAAGAAAGGTTGCGGTGCCCACAGCAGGGTCGAGGATGAGCGTGTTGGTGTCGGCCAGGCCAAGGGGACGATCAAAGCGCGTCTTGAGGATATGATCGAGGGAGTGCACGATGTAGGATACCACGGGTTCCGGGGTATAGTAAACGCCGCGAGCCTGCCGCATCTCCGGGTCATACGCAGTTAGAAAGGTCTCGTAGAAGTGAACCACCGGGTCTTCCTGTCGGGTGCGCTTTCCAAAGCCCCGCAGAATCCCGGCCATGTCCGCCCGCGCTAAGAGGTGGGCCAAATCGTCCACGAGCCAGGCAATGCGCTCGTCCAGGTCCGGACCGGCGATCTCGTTGAAAAACCGGCGCAAAAAGGGATTGGTCTTAGGCAGATTCCAGGCGGCCTTCTCGCGGGTGAAATTTTGCCCGGTCGGGGCACGGAGACAGGCTGCAAAGAGACCATAGGTAATGGTTTGGGCATACATGTCGGCAAATTGGGGCGGGGTAAGATTGGGAATGAGGGTATCCCGGAAAGCCTCTAATTGGGTATGCAACATCCCCTGCTCGGTCTCCTGCCGGAAGGTTTCCTCAATAAGATTTCGTGTCATGCGGGCCAGAGCCGCCATGCGTTCCGCCAGCTCCTTGGGTGTGCCGATGGATGGCCCCTGCAGATCGAAAAAACGCTGAAGCATATCGCTTATTGTCTGCTCGCCGCCTTTCGCCCGTTTGACTCCCCCGTCTTTGGTTACGCTACCCAGCCGAACGGTCTCTCGATGCTCCCCCTCTACATACCAGCGAAACTCCAGATAATCGGTCAGGATCAGGTTGCTGAGCGAATGCCGGTAGCGACGCATTTGCTCCGTTCGCTCTGCTACATCTAAACTCGTGCCCACGTCCTTGGCTTCGACGTAGCCGAGAGGAATTGCGCCGCGAGTGATGATGTAATCGGGCGCACCGCACTCAATGCGCTTGGGCTCGTTCGTGGCGGTAACGCCTGGGGCAAGCGCTTCGAGCAAGGTCTTGAGAGCGGGACGGTGTGTATGCTCAGTAGCGCTGCCAGCCCTGAGAGCTTGTTCGATAGCCTTAAGGTATGGGCTGATATGTTCTGACATTCGTCTATCCTCACATCTGGCTGGATCTGGTTAGACAAAAAATGGGAATTCCTATACGATCAAGTTATCTAATCCTCAATCCTCGATGGCTTCATCGCTCCGCTGGCCTCAGCGAAAGCGGATCGAATTTCAGCCCGTCGCCCGCAAAGAATTTTGAGAAGAATTCGTAATACTCCAGCCGCAGACATTGGATAAAGACGACCAATCCCTCCAGAACGATGGCCAGGATATTTCCTTCGATGACGACCGACAGGCTGGCTTCCCGGTTGGGGATTTGCCCGGCGATCAGGAAGATCGCGGCGCCGAGGGCCGCATGGTTTAGGGCAAAGGCCCCGACGCGCACATAGGAGATGGTATGCGTCAGATACCCGAGTGTCATTTCCACTGGCTTAAACAGGGATTCCAGCACGTCCGTTTCGAGTTTGTCGGCCTCGGGTCCTCTGTGGGCAAGGGCTGCGTACACAAAATCTCCGAACATGACGAGCAAAAGCGGCACGACCAAGGCAGGAGCACTCACGTAAAGGGGGATGGGTTCCCCTTTGAGGGCCCCTCCCAGCAGAATGAGCGCCATCCAATAGAAGAGACCGCTAAACAGGCCCCATTGCCCAAACAGCGCTTCCCGGTAGGCTCTCTTCAAAACCGCCTGCACCATATTCAGCAGGATCCCCAGGGTTAACATCCCTACGCCCAGAAGCACGGTCAGGAAGAGGAAACGCATCGTGTTTCCCTGCTCAAAAGGACGGAGCCACAGGGCCGGAATGATTTCCTCGGAGCCGAATATGCTCCCGAATAGCAGCCCGAACAGGAAGGACGATCCGCCCGCAAACAGGAGCAGTTGCGCCCCCTCCCGCATCCTGGCGAGTTTTTTGGAGGGAAGAAACATTCCCAGCGCGCCGAGCAGAACCAGGGTGAATCCGTGTCCCACGTCTCCGAACATAAGCCCAAACATCAACAGAAAGGTGATCGCAAAAAACAGCGTGGGATCGATCCCCTGATAGGAGGGATAGCCGTAGGTGCCAACCATGCGCTCGAAGGGCTTCAGAAAAGCGGGATTTGAGAACCGGGTGGGCACCTGAACCCGCTCCTCCTGCACCGCGTGCTCCTCCTCCGGCGCGGAAAGCTCGATCGCGCACTTCCCTCCGGTGGCCTGGTGGATCTCCTTCTCGATCGTGCCGCACGCGGAGGCAGGGAGAAAGCCAGTGATGAGATTGAGGAAGGTTGTGGCGCCAAAAAGGCCCATCGCCGTCAGGATCGTGAGGTGTGCTTCGATCTGCTCGCGCCAATCCCCGAGAGCTCCTGCGGCCGCCCTCTCCAGATCGGCCCAACGCGCTTTGGCGTCAGCCTCCTCCTCGCGGACCTGCCAGATCTCCAGCTCCACCTGATCCAGCGCCTCTTCGAGTGGGATCTTGAAGCGCGCAGGAATGGGAATGGCCCGGAAGTGCAAGCCTTCCAGGCCATCTTTGACCGCGTCGCCATCGTTTGCGCCGGCTGTAGCCATGACAGCCGCCTCCTCGGCGGCAATCGGACGGACATAATAATGG
>JAZDJA010000171.1:0-17928 GCA_043804415.1 Candidatus Latescibacterota bacterium
GGGAGTGCCTGGGAACCTATAAGAACGGCCTGATCCACCAACGCGCCCTTCCGGGCGCCCGATCGCCCAAATAAGTACCTTGCCGACCCATAGAACACATCCGAGATCAGCACCAACACATCCACCAAACTCCGATAGGCCCCGACGGCTCGCTCTCCTACCCTCTCGCCCATCCCCTTCCGCTTCTGTTCTTTTACAGAAAGGAAAGGCCGGACACTGAAAAAGCTCTGAAAATCCGCCGCACGCTCCGGCATATTGACCAGGGTCAGCGTCTTGCCCCGCTCCTGGGCGAACTCCTTGAGCATATCCACACGCACCCCGCCCGCGCTGTCCATCGCTTCGATCTTGGCCCCCTCCAGCCCCAACTCCGTCTCTTGGGCATCCCGGAGCGCCTGCTCCAACGTCCGTTGGAGTTCGGAGACTTTCTCCAAGACCACGTCTCCCGACAGCACAATGGGCGGTGGGTGACCGGCGATTGGTGACTGGTGAGTGGTGAGTGGTGAGTGGGACAACTCCTCATCCCCTTTCCGTCAGTTGAAAGTTGAATCACGAATTCCGATCCGGCGCGAACCGACTCAAAGCACAAAGGAAAAGCGCACCAGGATGCGGTGCTCGGACTGAAGCGTATCCACCGCCTCCTCGCGGAACAGGTCCAGCGTGTAATCCAGACTCATCCATTTTGTCAGGAAAATCCGAATGCGATTTTCCCAGTCATATACCCAGGTTTTCGGTTCGGCTCCGGGCATCAGCATATCGAACTCCGAATTGATCGCAAACCGGGTGCTCACGCGGGCATCGCTTGTCAGAAGCACCTCCATGCCGGTAAGGTGGGATTCCTTCATAGGCGCCAGTTTGTTTCCGATGAGTTTATAGGAATCTCTGACAAAGGTCTGCCGGGCGCCAAAGCCTGCTCTCAAACTCGCATTGAGGCGCAGCGACTTGCGGATCGAAAGGCTGGCCCCGATCCCTTCTTTGAGATGGAGCGGGAAAAAGGAGGGCGACAGGTCCGCATCCGCGGCCGCATACACCGTGTCCCCTTGTGCATTGACGTAGTTCTGTTCCTTGTCGAAATAGTGTTTGGAGGTGAACACCTTGCTGTCAAACGCAAAGCGCACGTAAGGTCCGACCCTCTGAAAAAACCGATAGGAATAGGAACTCCTCAGTTCCACCTTGTCCCCGAATTTTCGGAAGGACTCTCCCCGCCGTCTCGACAAGCCCTCCTCGATGATGAAGCGGGTGAAGAAATTGTGGTAGATCGTCGTATAGCGCACATAGTTATACCACTCTGACAGAAATTGGAGGGTGTATTGATCCTTTTCAGCCGCCGTATTTTGAAAATTGAACAGGAAACTGCCATTGATCTCCGAACGGATCTTCCAGTTTTTGATCCGGGTCTGCTGGGAGTTCGCGTCGAGCACTCCGAATCCGACAAAATTGCCGGTTTCACTGTCCACCACCAACGAATATTTCACCAGTTCTCCGGGAAACAACCGCACTGTCGCGAAATTGGCGGGCGCATAGAAGCTCTGTCCCGTCTTCACAATCTTGTAAAGCCCCGGCCTTAAAAGCCACGTGCGCAGTTCCTCTCCCAACTCCTCGTCCACCCCGTACCCGATCCCATAGTTTTCCAGATTGGATTGGTAGAACAATTCATAGGATTCCTTGACCGAAGTCCGTTTCTCGTCGATCATGTCAATCACCAAGCCGCACCAGTCGGGTTCCAAAAGCGTAATATGTCCCTCATCCACCTCCACCGTCCGGATCATCGTCTGTGCGATCGTACCCGAACCGACCTTGATTTCATAAGTTCCCGGCTCCACCAGTACGCAGTTGCCGGTCTTCGCGGAAGTGACGAGCCTTCCGTTCTGATAAATGCTAACCATCGGCTCCGCAATCGGATTGGTCATACTCGGAATAAAAATGGCCCCCTTACCCATCGGCACGATCGTCGGGTCCCGATCCAATTGCACTCGCGCCGGCCGCGCATCCCAGGTCTCCTGCTGAGCCTGAGCCGACGCACACAGTCCGAGGGATAGCAGTATTATGATCAACTTTTTCATATCTTCCTCTTTCCCCTGCGCCGTTTCACCGTGTCCTGGTGACTGGTTATTGGTTATTAGTGCCCCACCACTCCCCCCGATGCCTGATGATTAATACCTAATCACCACTCACTCATCACCCATTCATTGCTTCGGAGAGGGTTCAACGCGCACCGTGTCTCGCTTGGCAGAGATGATCTGAAACCCCTTCGGCTTTGGAGCGACTTCTTCCGCCTCGATGGACTCATCGCCTTCCCCAGAATCATCCTGCATGTTCGAGGGCGCTTCCCCGGTTTGCCCCATAATCTCCCGGAAGATGCGATCGAGCTCCTTGATGACGTGAATCATCTCCGTCTCCAGAATCTCCCGCAAGGCGATCACTGTATAGACCATATCCTGCTCATACACCTTCTTCCGTTGGTCAAAGGCGTACCGCCATACCTCTTTCGCATCCTCCTGTCGAATCAACCGGACCGTCATCGCCAAGTGCGCATAGAAAATGTCCCCGCCGTCATATTTCTCCAGCGCATCCACGGTTCCTTCGAGACGATAATCCGGATACGAATCCAGAAACTCCCGACGGAGTTCGTCGAACAAATTCGCTGAGAGAAGATGCGCCTCCGCCCTGTCCATAATTATGTCGCCGGGCTTCATGGCCCAATTCCTGTACTGGTAATATTTAAGCTCGTTGGGCGAATACCGGAACACAATCTGAGACCGATCGTACATCCTAAGCACCTCGAATCGCTTCAACTGAACCCTGAACGGATAGGGCCTTCCCGATCCCTCCAATTGGACCTTTCGGGGCAAGTAATCAATCGTATAGTAATGCCTGCTCGGAGGGGAGTTGCTACAGGCGATCCCAAGGAAGAAAGCGGATAGAACAAGCCAAGAGATCAAATGCTTCGACATTACTTCGTCTCCTCATTATGGCATGAACCATGGACCATTCCCAATAAACGATGGGCCTCTACTCCTCAATTTCCGCGCGGGCCGATCCGCGCAAAAGAATGGAGGGATCCTGCCGGATCAGCGTCGTGGCCTCCTTGAGATTTTGGATGATCTCCTGAAAATCAGCCAACGAGCGCATAATATCCTCCCGGCTTCTCAGAATAGTCAGATCGATGTGGCTGACGGTCTGGTCCGCATTGGTGATCAGACGATCCAGGTTCGATACTGTATCCTTGATGTGCAGACTGTCCACCTCACTTTTCAGTTTCCCGCTGATGGCATGGATATGCGCCAAGGTCTCCCGGACCGCTTTGCCTTCCACAATCCGGTTCAGGTTGGCAGCCACCTCGATCAGGCTCTCGGAGATCACGGTTGCGTTATGTGCCGTCACGCGAACCTGTTCCCTGTTCTCCGCTATCAACGCATTCCCTTGCGCGACCATTTGCCCGATGGATTCCACGGTATTTACAAAGGCCCTTCGATGTTCCTCATCGGTAAGCTCAGCCACATTTTCAAAGATCGTTTCCAGCTGAAGTGCCATCACCTCTGCCTGATCAGAAAGGCTTGAAAAGAGGGACCTGCCGGTGGCGATCTGTCCCCCCGGTGCTACTCGGTCAGATTCCGTGGTGCCTGCGGTCAACTCGATGTATTTGAGTCCCGTAATCCCGATGCTGGCAATCACCGCCTCCGTATCCGCCTTGATGGGCGTGCCTTTCCGCAGGCTCACCACAACCCTGATCTTCGTGATGTCCCCCGGATCCACATACACGTCCTCCACCCGCCCCACCCGGATCCCGTGGTACTTAACCGTGGTGCCGGCGTCCAGTCCCCCGACCGAAACATCCACATACTCGATGTAGTATTCATCCTGCTTCTCCAGGAACTTGGGCGCAGAAACAATGACAAAAGATCCCGCGAGGAGAATCGCAGAAACGATGAGAAAGATTCCGAGGCGAACTTTCTGGGATTGGGTGATCATAGCGATAGACTCCTGGTTTGCCGAGGAGAACTCCGAGAAAGAGGAAAGCCCTCACCTGAAAATTTCAAGAAGATACGCGAACAGGCCAGAGGGGCCGCTCTGCTCACTGCTGTAGAATAGTTTTCTTCGGGTCAAAGTCCACAGCAATCCTATTGGGGCAACTTTTCCCACCGGATTGGCGCAACAACCCGTTCTTCCCCATTTCCCGCTCCGGTCATTCAACTGCCCCACGCGGCGTGATTTCCATCGAATGACCCTTGACCCAGGCTAGTGTAACTCAACTAACTCGCAGGTCGCGAGTCAGTTAAGTGATTTGGGATCCGCTTTTCGCTGTGCGCTCAGGATTTCATATTTAATGGTGTATAAAATATGAAATTTCCACTGAATTGTCAAGACAAGAAATCGAGGAATTGAGGCAAAACCCACGCAGATCTTCCCACAACTCCCACGAAGACGGTCCGTCCGTTGTCAGAAAAAGACACAAGCGCAAAAAGAAGCCGCCTCGCAGGGCAACCCGGAGCGGCTTCTTTTGGGGGATCTGGAATCTCCTTGCATCCTTAGTGGAACAATAGCTTAACACGGCTCCACGTCCCGCCCTCTACACTGATAGGCGTCCCCGCCATTCCCACAATGGTCGAAAGATGAGAGATCTCAGCCGACAACTGTGTTTCGGTCGAAGACGTCGTAACGGTTACAAACTCCCCACCAGCCCAATAGGCCAACATCAACGGGCTTGTCAAGTCCAGTCCGACAGCTTGCAGGAGGAAAGCGAACTCAGAATCCAAAGGAAAGGTCAGGACCATCGGATAGCCCTCATTGAAATTGAACTGGCTTCCTTCGTATCCCTCCACGACATAATCCAAGGACAGAAAGATCTCTTCCCCACCAAGATTCAAAAATCCCCCTTCCAGGAGGACGAAATTGCTGACGTCCACGTTGATGACGATGTCCGAGTCAATTGCACCTATGGGGATCGTCATTGTTGCCCCCTCCAGCGCATCCCAATAGGGCTGATAGGCCGCAGCCAGACCGGGCAACGTCGCGCTCTGAACGACATAGGTCTCTCCCTCGGAGATGGTCGTTGTCGTCAGATCCAGGCCAAATGCGCCCATGTTGTAGGTAACGGTGAATGCCTGTGCGTTGCCCAAGAGACAAACACTCACACACAGCACACCCAGACAGAAGGCAATCCTGATTCTTCTCATGGCAACACGCTCCTTTCGGTTTTTGGAAGTCCAGCCAAAAACCTTTTCCCTCATTCCTCCTTGTTATGCCAAACAGGATCACGATTTCCCGATTCCCGAAGAATGCATTTTTTGCTGCGCTCGGGCTGAGACGAACGCCAGCCAGGTTTTTAGACGGGTTCCCGGTTTGAGGTTTACGGTCTCTGCCTGCCTCCAGATCCTTGTCCCCATTGGGCCAAAAGGCTCGTGCCTGCATTTGGTGAACACGTACTCAGTAAGGTGAGTATAAGTTAGCACAATACCCATCTGTTGTCAAGTAATATTTCCGGGATGCTGGAAAGCGAACAAACATGTGCCTCCGCGAGGGGGTAAAATGTTTCTGGGAGCGCGGGAGGGAAGCGGCAGAAAAATGGCGATCGCTCTGGGGGTGCAAGATCAAGAAATTGAGGCAGGCCTGACCCGATAGCCACCCAGTAATTCTTGCGGATATTTCCTTTCTATGACATCTTGAGGGCAGGGAGAAGACCATGTGTTCCATCCGCCACTGCGAGATGAGACGAGTTTCAACAGAACGTTCAAAACCGAATCTCAAGGAGATGCCCGGTTGCTCTTTATCCACGGGCCCAAAAGACGTGATACCGATACAGCTGGATGAAGGAATCGTGAGGCACCGAATCGTCTTTCATAAACCCGCCGACGGGAGACTGGCTATGCGCAAAATCCGACCAAATTCATCATACTCATAGAGCCTGCGCATTCCCCCAGATTCCTCAAAGATCATCTGTCGTTCGGAGGGATCTTCCCTACACAAAATCTGCGCGCCATCGGTCGTTCTCACCGCTATCAACCGCCCCTCCCTATACGTAAATGCGGTATCTGTGCCATCTGGAGCGATGATTCGGGAAAGCTTGTCGTCTGCATTGTAGTCATATCGAAACGCGCCGATCGAGGTCGATATCTGGGTTATGCGATCCCGGTCATCGTATTCAAACGCCATCCATCGCCCTGCTGAATCCACGATTTTCGTGGTCCTCGACCGCCCATCGAATGTTGCCTCCGTCGCGTTTCCTCCCGCATCCGTAATGCGCGTCAGATTGCCGTAATCATCATAATCGAATCGTGTCGTCTGATTTTTCGCACCCGTGACCGATAATAAATTGCCCCGTGTGTCATAGGTGAAGAGTGTCTTGTGCTCATTCGGCTCATAGCTCTTCAGCCTCCCCATGGTGTTCCGCTGATACGATACGTCCTTCATCACCTCCACCATGTTCCCTCGATGGTCATACGAAAGCAGAATCCCTTTCCCATTAGGATTCACCAAAAGAATAGGGCGACCGCGGTCGTAGTCAAATCGAATCGTCGCGCCCGTTGGATCCACGATACCGATGAGATCGTCTCGATGATCATAGTGGAGCTCTGCTGTATATCCGCGGGCGTCCTTGATCCGCGCGGGATGACCAGAATCGTTGTAGGAGACCGAAATACCACGATCCTGCAGATCCATCTCAGAAACCAGTCGATATTCCTCGTCAAACTTCCGAACGATCTGTTGACCGTGCTCCTCCAAAACGGTAGTTTGCCGAATTAAGGGGGAGGAGTCATAAGCCACGAGGTGACCGTCTGCGTCTCGTCGGAGTGTCACGCGTCCGTACGCGTCGAAGACCACCTGGGATAGCACCTTCTCTTCATCACTTACCCGGGTGAGATGGTGCGCGCGGTTGTAGGAATAGCTGATCGCCTTCCCACTCGATCCTATTACTTTGCCCAGAGATCCGTCCACGTCGTATTCGTATCTCACGAGTTGAGCCGCCGGTCCCTCCGCTCGGATGGCATGGCCGGTCTCATCATACAACACCCGAACACGCTGACCCGACGGGTCCGAAATGGCTGTCAACCGATCCCCCTGGTAGTGATAATTGCGCACATTACCATGGCGATCCGAAACGGATTGAAGCTTCCAGAAGGGATCGAAGTGCAATTGCGTGCCGTCCTTTAGAGTCAGCAAATATCCTCCGTCATCCTCCTTCTTCAACCTCTCGCCTTGCTGGGAGCTTGTACCGGACATGATGTACTTCTGACGTCCACGAATCCGATCAACGAACAACGCACCCTCGAAGTCAGACGCTTCTCGCACGAAATCCACCCCACGGGACTCGGTAGAAATCCGCACTTCATAGGGCAGCACAGACCACCCCGGTCCGAATCCGCGATCCTCTGAATCGAAGGAATCATAGTAACGTGTCAGATTGAGCTGCGACCGACCTGTACCGATCGATACGTCCGAAAAGGCCATTTTGAGGTTCCCCCGCATTCGGCTTCGGCTCAAAGACAAGCTCCCTGCGTTCAGTGCGCGCCCTTCCGTTTCGACGATCCACGATTGCGCGCCCCTGGGACGTGTCTTCAACACCGCAGCTTTTTGCTGCGCGGTCGTTTCATCCACCTTGTACAGGTTCCTTTCGCGAAAGCTTACGCCCCCTTCCAAGGTAAAGCGAATCCCGTTGAATCGGAATGCTTCTGCTTCCCACTCCTTCTTTGTCACGGATGATTCTATCGCTGGAGTCATCTCAGGCGTATCCACTTGGGAAATCCTGTAGGCGTCCACCCACGAGAAATCCACTGGCACTCTATTGTCGCGCATCCACTTCACGACCGCTACAATCTTAGCCATCTGTCGGAGCCTGCGGATCTCCGGATAACGGTCCTCAAGGGGCTCATAGTGCTCAGTCAAATGACGAGCGAACGCTTCGACACCAGGCTGATACGAGTATCTACCGTTGAACTGACTCTCTGTAAGTACCTGCATGGTTAGTTCTCCGAAACGCATCTCCATGCCTCCTTCCCCCACGATCACTTCGATCTTCATGGGCACAAACCAAACCCGGCTGTCCCACACCATGCCCATCACCAGACTCCCCAGGGAGAGAGTCCAGTCTGGGATGTTCTGGTAGCCGGGCACATCCACGATCAGCGCACCTCCACTAACGTTGTCCACGCCGAAGCAGAGACTCTTCAGTAGCCGATCCGCTTCAAACATCGCCTGTCCGAATGCCGTCCCCTCGATTCCGCCATAGTAACTGACTTTCCTGTAATCCTGCACAGAACAGTTCTCCGTCCCAATGCTCAGTGCGGGATCCTCGGCCTTTCTGTAAATCGATCGGATCGCGACAACGAAGTCATCCATATTCAGCGGAGGCAGCGATCTATCATACCAGCCGGTAAAGATAAGCTGTCCATTGGTCTCATCGAAGGCAACAGAGTTAATGTCGTTATACGTGCTGAAGCATCCGGCCGTTGGCTGTCCGGAGAACGTATCGTCCGTCCAATCATTCTGCGGCAGTCCCCCTACAAACTGCGCATATACCGAGAGGGCCTCTTCTATCCGTCCGGCGCGCTGATACGTCTGCGCCAATATGTGCAACGCATCCTCCGTCCAGCCACTCTCCGGAAAATCTGTGATCAGCTGATCATACACCGCTTGCACTGCCTCCGGATCCCCTTTCTGCCGATTGACCAGAGCCAATCCGATAAGGATATCATCCCCCCACGTATCGCCCATCCATTCGTTCGCCAATTCCTCGTAAACCCGCCTCGCTTCCAATGTTCGACCTTCCTGAAGAAAACGCTTTCCCAACAGAATCTGCACCTGAGGGGTCCAGGCACCCTCTGAGGCTTGCTCCAAAAATGCCTCGTAGTCGGACGACTGGGCATCTCCCCCTTTTGCCTTGTCCAGCAATGCCCGATAGGTCGCGTAGGACGAATCGGATTCAACTTGTTCGATAGGCTCAAAAAGCTTGGCGGCCTCCTTCGTAAAGCGTGCACCCGTACCCACGCGTTGCAGAGGAGGCACATCCCTCATGCCGCCTGAACTCGTCGTGATTCCTTCCAGGATATCCGCGACAAATGGGCCCCCCATGATCTCCTGTAAATATGCGGCTCCTATGCGCGCAGACAGCGTGGCTGCACCCAAGCACATCAGGGATTTCGGTACGGCCTTTGGCTCGGGTTTCGAAAGGACCGCCCAAGGCATTCGAGCGATCTCCCTCGCAAACGGGGACGACCTTTGATCCTCTAACGCGGACTCAGCAACGGATGTGCTCGGAAAGCCGGGGACGCACTTGACCGGCGGAATGTATCGTCCCTGCAACACTTGATCCACGACAACGGACACTGGATCGTCGGCAGAGAAGTAAATCGCAGCTTCTCCATCGTCTGAAATCTGATTTGGCGTCTGGGGCTTTGGAAGGAAGGCTGAATTGGTATACAGATTCAGATCGGGTGGAATGGTGCTGAGAGGATTGCAGTCTTTTGGGGTGAGGAATTGTCCGACAGCTGGATCGTAATACTGTCCGTTCACATAAAGCAATCCAATGTTGGGCTCGTAATTTCCTCCAGCGAATCCGCATAGGTTCGAAATCTCTTGATCCCCCTCGACGATATTCCCAAATGCATCGTAAGCCAACCGTACGACGATCCCACCGTCAAGATCGGTCATTGCCGCGCAGGTTCCGTTTAGACCACTGTCGAGATAGAAAAGTGTTCCCCCATCCAAAGTGTGGCGCGAAACGCGCCCGTTGCCCAATGTGAATCTCGCCCTCGGTCGGCCGTTCAGATCGGTCTCCATAAGAATGCCAGGAAATCCGGCATCCGCGTGTATGTAGAGCGTAGTGTCCTCATCAACGATCTTTGCCCAGCGACGTCCATCTCCTCGATAAAGAAATCGCACTGTATCAGGTTCGGATTGGACCTCAATCAAGCGTCCCTCAAAATCGTACCGGAAAAACATTTTCCCTTTCTCGGAAAACCGCTCTGCCAGATATCCTCTGCGATCATAGACAGACCGCGTAGAGCCCGCCAGTAGAAGTCGGTGGTCCCTACCGTATACGTATGTGGTTGTGTCCCCTCGGGCGATCCTTTTCGTACGATTCCCGGCGGTATCGTATTCATAGGCGACAGAAAACCCGTCCGACCACCGTTCAGAAAGGATCCGCCCCAGCGCATCGCGGGCGTATACGACGATGCGCTTTCCTCCCATTGTCTCCACGGTCTTTTCCTTCGATCGCCCCAAAGCATCGATTACCGTTCGGGATGCTAAGAGAACCTTCCCATCTCGAGTGTGCGTCACGCTTGTTACCCTGCCCACTGCATCGTAAGAATAGGCGCTTCTTACGCCGTTTGGAAAAGTGACCTCGCTCAAATTCCCCACCACATCGTATGCGTATTCGGTCGCAACGGAATCCACCGTCACAGAGGTCAGATGTCCTGTTCCGCCATAGGCGTATGCAACGCGCCTTCCATCCGGATAGACAATAGCGGAGAGCTTACCGGCTTCATTGTACTCGTATTTTACGTTTGATCCATTTGGGAAAATAACCTGTATCAAACGGTCGAATGCATCGTAAGCATACCTTGTGGTCCCAGTGGGATCGGTCATTTGGGTTCGGTTGCCCACGCGATCATATTTGAAGGAGGCCTGGCTACCGTCGGGGTAGGAGATCTGAATCATCCGCTCCAAGCCGTCATACTCATACCGGGTCTCATCGCCGTTCGCATCCATCCGGGCAACGACGTTTCCGGTAAGATCATATTCGAAGCGAGTATCCAAGGTATCCGGCCCATCAACGCAGGAGGAATTCAGGGAAAGTGCTATTCTGCACTCCTCCGCGGCCTCGCGAATTCGTCCCTGCCGATACCATGCAGTTCCTCGGTGCCAACGAAGGATCCCGAGCGCGCTTTGAAGCGACTTAGCGGTTTTCGGATTTCGGATGAGTTGGATCGCTTCCTGAAATTCCGAGATCGCCCGTTCGGGCAGCTCTCGTTTTTCAAACACCTTCCCATTCAGCCGGCGATGAAACAGTCTCGGTAATTCCAATGCAGGGATACTCCCTGTGCCTTCCAAAAAACAGTTCATTCCAAGGAGCGACAGTGCGAGAGCCAAATGACTCTGTGCGTCGCCTGGATCGAGCCTTGTGGCCTCCTCCAACTCTCGTATCGCATTGCCATATTCTGCGTGATCGAAGTGAATCTCGCCAAGGAATCTGTGAGCATCCGAACGACCTGGGGCCAGGCGAATGGCGTTGCGAAATTCCGCCACAGCCGCGTCATACTCGCCCCGCCCCGCGTAAGCCCTTCCCAAACCGATGTGCGCATCCACGTCCTCCGAGATGAGTCCAATTGCCTCCCGATATGCTGCCACTGCGCCGCCATAAGCACCCTCCTGAAGACACGCATCCCCCTGCACACGCTTTTCAGCCGCCATCCGAGTGGAGTTCGCACAGGAAAGTACTACCGCGCCTAGCAGGAGCGCCACGAGGCCGAGAACCAGTCGCCGTGTTGAGAATAGGGTGTCTTGCGCATCAGCTGAAGAAAGCATCCTCGATCCCCCCTTTCTTCGGAATGCCAAACATCAGAATCCTGATGCCCCCAACGCATTGAGAGCGGCGGGCATGGGATTTGATGTTTGAGCTCTGGAATCTGATCCACTTTCAATACCCTCTTACCTTCAAAAGTGTAGCGCGGGCGATCTCTGAATATGGATCGGTATTCGCTGCCTCGACCGCCCTGAGCTGAACGATCCCATCCTCTTTCCTGCCGAGGGTCACGAGAACCAGACCAACGGACAGCCGCACCTTGATGTTCCTGGGATGCGCCTTAAGCTCAGGCTCCAGCACATCGAGTGCCTCCTTACAGCGACCAGCCCGAGCGTACGTGTCGCCGAGCTCAAACACGAGGTCTGCGTTATCCGGATCATACCGCAGCGCGCTGACATACTCCGCTATGGCCTCCTCAAAGACCCTCCTCTTCTTGTAGATAAACCCCAGCCCTCTGTGGGCAGCTTCGAGAACTCGCCTATTCTCTTCTGATCCCACGAACCCGGCCTCTGACTCTGTCACGTGCTTGAACTGCTCCTCCGCCTTTTCGTACTGCTCTGCGCTGAGATATCCCGACCCAAGATGATACCGGCTCGCCACGTTGTCCTCTATTTGGACTGCGGATTGGAAATGCTCGATCGCTTTGGGGAGATCGGGGACACTCTGGAAAATCATCCCCAGTCCGATGAGCGCTGAGGCATTCTTCGGATTGATCCTCAGCACCTCCTGAAATGCAGACACTCCTTCATCCGAATTTCCATTCATCCGAAGAAGTGCCTGACCAAGCGCAAGATACCCCCTTTCCGAATTTGGATTGATTGCCACGGCCTTCTGGGCGTTCTCCACGGCTTTCGACGGTTGGTCCGTCATCAGATAGGTTTCGCCAAGTCCCTCGTGAGCCTCCGCGAGTTTCGGATCCACCTTGACTGCGCGGCGATATTCGAGGATAGCCTGTGCGTATTCCCCTTTCTGAAAAAGTCTGATGCCCTCCTGAAAGTAAGTCAAAGCCGTGACCATCGCGTCCACATCCACGCCTTTATCCCCATCCGGAAACTGCTCAACAGCGCTAGTCGGAGCTACTCGCTCCTCAGAAGCCTCCGGCTGCTTCCTGCCCGGACGGGAAAGCACGATATCCTCCGTGGCCTCCATCACTTCTATAATGGGATTTTGCCGTCCTCCCTGGCGCGCCGCGATGGAAGCGACCTCCCTCTGCAAGTAATTCCCCAACTCGGACACCGCAACCAATCCGTCTTCGTTTCCGAATGGTTTCTGATCTGCCTTCCCTTTTAATCCATCGATCAGACAATACGTGAAAATTCCGTGCCCGAGTTTCGGAATCTCCACAGATTTCTGATCGGCCTTGGCCGCAGCAAAGACGATCTTTCCTTCCCCAACCGTCTCGAATCCCTCGAGATCCACTCCCCGCATGCCGGTGAATCCTCCGGAATGACATGCGTCGCTGATAAAGATTTTCCTTCTCGCCCGGATCCCGCTCCAGAGTCGCTGTAGATTATCCTTCTCAATGCCGGTGACGAAAAGGTTCTCCAGTCGGGCTTCTACGGGGACCATATAGTAATCTGCCCCCTTTATCGGGTGTTTTCCTTTTAGCCCATGTCCCGCGTAAAAGAACACCACCATATCCTCGGGATTGACTGCCGTCGTAATCAAGCTTTCGTAAATCGCCATCTCTATGCCGGATTTCGTCGCCGCTTTCCCGATCAGGCACTTCACATGCTCACGTTCGGCAATTCCATACTTCGGATCCGTGAAGAGATGATACACTCCTTCCGCATCGTTCTCCGCGCAACTCAGATCCGGAATATCCGGATCCTCGTAATCATCAATGCCGATGATGAGCGCATAAACAGATCCCTCAGATGCCTGCGGCTTTTCCGGAATCGTGTATTCCACGACAACTGCAGCGCGGGCGGTATTTCCCTCCGCGTCAATCGCCAACACCTCGATCCTATTCTCTCCCGGCCGAAGCGGTATGTCGCCTCGAAACCGGGCGCAGACCCCGAAGGACTGAGCAAGATAGTCCAAATCCCCCGCTTCGGACTCGTAGACCTCCGCCGGAGCTCCCGCTATGGTTACCGAAGCCACTCCGCTGTCATCCCATGCAATGCCCACAATCCGGACAGAGGGGCTCCGTTGTTTTGCTGTGAGACCTCTTAGATTTGCGGGCTCGAGAATTTCAATGATTGGAGATGTGCTACTGATCGCGAACACTGGTTCCGAACAATATATTGTGATGGCAGCAATTATCAGAAAAGCACGCGGACACATTTCGCCCTCCTATCTATGGGTTAGGGTACTTTCCCGAAACATCCAAGGATCACGCAAGAAGGTAGGTCCCAGGGCATTTCAGCACACCAGAATCTCAGGGAGATATCTCTTCCCGCCTGACCCGATGCACCAGGAACGTGCCGAGGAGTCCGGGCAGGAGGACATTCATCCCGAACAAGAGAAGCGCGGCATCGACCGCCACCGCACTGGCGATCCCGAATCTCCCGAGGACGAAGACAGCGGCTGCCTCCCGTATCCCGAGATCGCCCAACGTAAATGGGAATATGCTGCGCACAAACACAATCGCGGGAATCGCCCAGAGCGCTTCCCGCATCCCGATGTGCCCAAACGCCGAAATAAGCAGATAGAACTGCGTCCAATGGATCCCAAAAAGCAGAACGGACAGAAACAGAAGCTTTCTTCCCTTTTCTCCATTCAGGTGACTCAATCCATCCAGGACAGGCGTCAGCTTCCCCCCCAAGGGCAATTTACTCAACAGGCGCTTGAGTAACCGCACGCCCGCCTCCGGAGTCCATGCCAGAGACAACAGCGCAAGTGCCAGCAGCGAGAAGACGATCCACCAATACGCTCCGATGAAGACTGCAAACGCGATGCCTCCCAATCCGATATTTGTCACCGCTGTGTAGGCCCGTTCGCCCACCAACATACCGGCCAGCGCCCTTCGTCGGACGTCCTGCACATAGAATATCTTTCCGGCTTCCCCAATCCGTCCGGGCGTAACGAGCCCCAAGCTTAGACCGGCCAGGGACGACCGAACGATCTCCCCTGTGGCCACATGGGGTTTCACCAATCGCACCAGATAACGCCACCTATACCACTGAAGCCCCAGATTGGGTCCCACCAACACCAAAGCTCCAACGAGGAAGGGCCAGTGCACCGTTCCAAAGGCTCTTACCATCTCCTGCGTGTCAACCTTGCTGAACAAGACGATCAGCACCACTAGGGTCAGTCCCACTTTCAAACCGTACGAAAGCCACCTGCGGTCGGATTGCGAATCTGGCATCCCGGTGGCTGCCATTTTGCCCCGAGACACCGAAAAGGACGCAAGGAAAGATGGCCACCAGGACCGGAGGCCCCCGGCGCTTTGTGTATCCCTGCGGTGGGTCGTCCTCTGGTGATCCGCCATGAATCACTCCTTCCACCGAAACCCTCTAAGGGCTCCGAGTGCTCCAAAGAGAACAATATAAAGTGGATAGAGGACTTCCATCAGCGGGAACAAACTCAGCAATCCTCGTCTTCCGAAGAGTTTGCTGCTTCGCCACATCGCGGTCCAATCCACCAGGACCTTCGCGCCGAAACAGATCAAAGGTTCCATCGTCCCGGTGACCATCGCCCACGGCACGCTTATGAGCAACAGCAGGTCGAACACATAGACAGCTCCTGCCAGCGCCAGTAGGGGCTTGCCAAAAATCTTGGCTGTCGAAAGATGCCGTGTCCGCTGATCATAAAACGCTCTAACACTCTCAGGTGGGAACGTTTGGACGAATGTCTTCGGAGCAATCGAATACCGCACCTTCCACTGGGTCGCCTTCTTCACCAACTGAAGCAGCAGCGTGTCGTCCCCGGAACGCGTGTTTTCGATTCTCGAGAATCCTCCCACCTGCTCGAACACCTCCCGCCGGTAGGCCAAATTGCGTGCTGTGCACGTGATGCCTCCTCCGATCCCGATGCTCCCCGCCCCCATGGTGGCGGTCACCATCGCCTCAAACGCCAGCAGCCGCTCGAAGAAGCGCAGCCTGAGGCTCTGCGAACCCATCTGGTTTTGAGGCTCTATAGACAACCCTGAAACTCCTACCGAACCCATCCCCCCGGAAAGAGTCATCTCTCTACATCCCTCCTTCACGCCCATAGCGAGCACCTGCTCAAGAATCCCGACCGCGCTCCCGAACAAGCCCTCTCCGACCTGAAACGGTGAGTACCCGGCTACCATCCCTACGTCCGGTTCAAAACAGCGCATCATCCCGGAGAGCCATCCGCGGCCCGGAAGACAATCCGCGTCCGTAAAGAAAAGAATCTCCCCTTTGCTTGCCGCAATCCCATGGGTCAATGCGTTTTTTTTCGCGCTCAGCCCGGCTGGCACTGCATCCACCCGAACCAAACGCACCTGTTCGTACCGCCCTTCAAAATCCTCCACAATGTCCCCGGTTCCATCCTCCGACCGATCATCCACCACCACCACTTCGTATAAATCCGAAGGATAATCCTGTAGGACCAACCGCTCCAGACAAGCCCCGATGTTCGCCACCTCGTTCCTTGCGGCCACCACCACGGAGACCGAATGGTGCCCCGCGTACGTTCCCTCTTTGAGTCTGCCCAATCCGATCCGGATCGCAGCCACTGCGCAGACATACACGAGGGTCAATGGGACGAGCACAAAAAGTAGGATCACAACTTCCTTCGGGTACGTAGTGAGAGGTGAGCGGTGAGTAGAAAATGGTTGTAGGGAAGGGGCACACCCTCACTCACCAATAGTTGTATGCCAAGGAGAAACTCAGCCGGTTGCGCTTCGTATTCCCTCTCTGGCCATCCGTCAAGAGCACATTATCCGAATGGATTCGCCAAATACCGGCTCGAACAACCAGATTTGGAAGCGGCTCGTACACGGCCTCAAATCCAAAGGAAGTGCGCTTTTCTAAGATCCCATCCAAAAAACGTTTGTGTTGACTATCTCCGCTCTGGTGTCCTTCGTCGATATCTCCGCCCACGTCCCGATCCAGCTCATTTTCCCCCTGCCGCTCATGCTCGAAAAAGACCGATGTGCGCAAGTCCTTCGTAAATTGATGGCCAATCTCAACGAACAGATCGTCCGCATTCGGCCCAAGCCAGTGCCCCAGCGCCCATCCATAGTGCTGATAGGAATTGATCCGCCACTTATGCGTATACACCCACGGCTCTATGCGCACATACTCCAACCGCACGTCCGTATCCGGCAGGCCAAAGGGATCCAACCACAACACGCCTCCCGAAAAAGCAAACTTGTTCCCGAACCAATCCGTCCCCAATTCGGACTTCTTCAGTTCGTCGAGCAGCCACAGCCCATAGAGCTTCACATTGCGAATCGGACGCACTTCCACGTCCACCGCCATCAGCACATTGTCCTGATCTCCCAGATGATGCTGGGCAGACCAGTAGAACATGATCGGATTCACATAACCGGGTTCCCACGATCTATCCCCATAAACGACCATCTCGCTAAATCCTACGTCGACCTTCCCAGATACGGAAATCTCCAGACGATGTGCGGTCAGCCGTTTTTTCCTCGGCACCCTTTTCAGCCCCCCGTCGTATATCCGGGAACTGTCCGTCAGATCTGTCCTCAGAAGCCCTGTTACGCTCGTGAACGTAAACCGCTCGTACCTGGCCTTCAGCTTGATCATGTCAAACGACGGCGCATAATCCGACAGAATCAGATTGCCATGGCGGGCCGGTCCCCACTCCAGACGATCCTTCCCGAACATCACCTCCAACCAGGGCAGTTCCCACACCAGATACGCTACGGTTTCCTCGTAGTTCGCTACGCGGCCGTCTGTCTTCGCATATCCAATCCCCTCTGCGTAAATGTCGTCCCGGGAAGCGTATCTCCTTGTCCCGCTCTCCTGGGTATCCCGAGCTTCCGCGTAGAATCCAAAGTGCCCGAAATCCCCTCGAAACCTCAGTCCAGACGTTTGCTGGTGGATCCGATCCCGCACGCCCGTAAAGATCGTGCTCTTCCAGCGTCCCACGTAGTCCACATAGATGCGCCATTCTCTCTCGCGCCATACCCACAGAGGGCCCCCGGAAAGTGGACGCCTGAACCCTCCCCATGCCCTCCACTCCGAAGGTTCCGCAAGCAGTTGCCCCAACTTCTCCAATTGCTCGCGTTCTATTCGGGCCAGCCCAAACTGGTTTTGTTTCGCCTGGGTGACCGCTTGGAACATCTCGGCCCGGGAAAAGGGACGGCTCCCATCCCGAAGCATCGGAAGCACGCCCTTCGTCTCCAGACGCTCCAGGAAATCATATCCCCAGTGCCCGAGGGGAACATTGGTGGAGGCCGGAGTACCGGCGGGGCAGCATGTCATAATGACGAGAATCGCCCGAATTATGATTCGGCTCTGGCGGCT
>JAZDJA010000172.1:0-5135 GCA_043804415.1 Candidatus Latescibacterota bacterium
GTTCGGCGTTTGCAGGGCCTCAACACGTGCTGAAAACCCATCCCGCGCCCGGCGGGTATTCCTCGGGAATGACGTGGGACGGCAAGGCGCTCTGGGTGGCGGATTGGCGGGCACAGCAGTTGGTCCGGATGGATCCCCAAAGCGGAGAGATCTTGACAATACTGCCTTCGCCGGGTTTTTCCCCCGCGGGATTGGCATGGGGAGCAAACCGGCTCTATGTGTCCGACCGGGCGTCGCGAAGAGTGTATGTGATGAATCCGGACACGAAAATCGTGGAGCGATCCTATCCCACTCCGGGCCACCAACCCATGGGATTGGGCTGGGATGGCGCGCATCTTCTTTTGGTGGATAGTGGGACGGACCAAGTTTACGTGATGAATCCGGAGGATGGAACGGTGCTCCGTTCGTTTCCGGCACCGAGTGGGGAATCCGGTGGGCTGTGCTACGACGGCCAGTATGTGTGGATTTCGGATCGCATGGCGGATACGCTCTACCGGGTGACGATGGAGGGGACGGTGGCCACCATGTTGCCGGCTCCAGGGCCATTTTCGGCGGGCCTGGCCTGGGACGGAAGACACCTGTGGAACGCGGATTTCGAGACGGACGAAATCTATCAGGTGGACGTGGAGAACTGGGAGGCGTTCGCCCTGTCCGACACCCTTGGGGCGACGATTGAGGTAGTGCATACCCTCAGAAACAACGGACCGGGAACGCTTGTCGGGGGGGAGATTGCACTGGCGCTTCCGCCGGAGACACTGGAGAATCAATGGCTCGCGGGGCCGGTGACGTATAATCGAAAACCGGATCGGATTGAGACGGATCGCTGGGGACAGCGTGTGGCCTTATTTCATCCGGGAAATCTGGATGCCGGTGGGACCTTTACCGCGCAATACAGGGTGACGGTGGAAGTGGCATCGCTACAGTATTACCTGTTTCCTGAGAAGGTGGGCGGGCTGGAGGAAATTCCGGTCAAGATTTTGAGGACCTATCTTGCGGATGGTTCCCGGCTGATGATCACCGATCCCATCATACAAAAAACGGCCCAGAAGATCGTGGGGGAAGAGAAAAATCCCTATTGGATGGCGCGGAAGCTCCATGAATACGTAGTGAATAAGATCACCTACAAAATGGAGGGCGGATGGGACACGGCCCCGACCGTGTTGGCGCGCGGGACCGGATCGTGTTCGGAATCCACCTTCTTGCTCATCGCCCTCTGCCGGGCAGTGGGGCTTCCGGCGCGCTTTGAGGCGGGTTCATGGCGCAGAGGGGACACGGCCAGCGTGGACGATGACAACCATCGGTGGACGGAGATCTATCTGCCGAACTACGGATGGGTGCCGTGCGATCCCAGCACAGGCAAAGGGGCTTCTCCTGCCGGAATCGCGGGGCTGTTCGGACGAGTTGGGAATCACCTGTTTGTCACCACGCACGGGGGTGGGGATTCGGAGTATCTGGGGTGGAACTACAATACCGAGAGCACCTATTCCTTTACAGGAACGTCTTCGGTAGTCTCCAATCGGATGATTCTGTGGGATCGGATGGAGAAGGAGTAGGGGGAATACAGTGGATGAGGGACACTCGCACAAGCAAGGTGAAGGAGGTGAATCGGATATGTCGAATCTGATCCAGAAAGCACTCTTTGCCGGGTTGGGCGCGCTGGCGCTGACCAAAGACAAGGCGGAGGAGCTCGTGGACGACCTGATCAAGCGCGGGGAGGTGGCCTCCGAAGAACGTTCGAGGATCGTTCATGACCTGCTGGGGAAAGCGGAGGAGACGAAAAAGGAATGGACGGAGAAAGTGGAACACATGGTCCAGGATACGGTGGGCAAACTGGGGATTCCCACCAAGAGCCAATGGGATGCGCTCACGCAGAGAATCGATGCGCTTGCCGCCGAGGTGGAAAAGATGGGGAAGCCGGCGAAAGAAGAATGAGAGGGCGGGGATCGAGGATAGTCTGGGCTCGGTCCCCAACATTTCACGCGGAAAGCATGCGCCTTGAATAACCATTCCCGCACCGTGCTTCGTGCTTCACGTTTCACGCATCGCGTTTCATGCTTTGACCTTCCCCGAAGGGATGAGGTATGTTCTTTCTGAGGGTTCGCAGAACCTTTCGCAGCATAAAGCGGGTCCGGGAGATTCTGAAGGTTCTCGTCCGATATGGATTCAGCGATGTGCTGGACCGCCTTCGGATGGAGTATGCCGTCAGGCTGAAGCGAAAAAAGCCAAAGGACGCGATCGTCCGGCTGAGCACGCCCGAGCGGGCACGGCTCGTTCTGCAGGAACTGGGACCCACTTTCATCAAACTCGGTCAGGTCCTAAGCGCGCGACCGGATTTGATTCCGCTCGAGTTCATCAAGGAATTCGGGAAACTTCAGAACGAGGTGGCTCGGTTCGACTTTGGCCAGGTGAAGGCATGTGTGGAGCATGAGCTGAACACGCCGCTATCCGAGGCTTTTGCGTCGTTTGAGGAAAAGGCCATCGCGGCTGCGTCTATCGCCCAGGTGCACCGGGCCTTCCTCAAAGATGGAAGCGAAGTTGCGGTAAAGGTGCAGCGTCCCGGGATCGGCCGGATCATCGAAGCGGACCTCGCGATTCTCTTCGACCTGGCGCGGCTTGCGAAGAAGCGCGTGCCGGAGCTTGCTCTGTATGACCCGGTGGGCATTGTGGAGGAATTCGCCAAGTCCATCCGAAAGGAATTGGATTTCGGGCGCGAGGCGCGCAATATGGATCGCTTTGCCCGGCGTTTCCGTGGCGATGCGACGCTCCACGTCCCCAAGGTATATTGGAGCCATACGACGCCGAAACTTCTCACCATGGAGTTTATCCACGGCGTGAAGGTCTCCGAACTATGGGAATCCGAACCGCCCGGGCTGGACCGGAAAATCGTGGCGCTCAACGGCGCGAAATCGATTCTCAAACAGATTTTCGAATATGGATTTTTCCACGCAGATCCCCATCCCGGAAACATTTTTGTCCTGGAAAACAACGTGATCGCCCCGCTGGACTATGGCATGATGGGCCGGTTGGATTCGGAGATGATGGAGGAGTTGGGGACGCTCTTCGCCGCGATTCTGGACAAGAACGTGGACAGCATGCTTCGGGGATTCATGCGCATCGGGATTGTACACAGAACCTTGGACGTTCGAACGCTGAAGTCGGATATGGCGGATTTTGTGGACCAATATACCGGCGTACCGCTCGACCAGCTCGATATAGCCCGTATGGTAGATGAAATCATCGAACGCGTGCGGCTGCACGGCATCCGCATTCCGCCGGATTACATCCTGATGGGAAAGGCGCTGGTTGCAGTGGAGGGAACGGGGCGCCAGTTGGATCCCGAATTCGACATGATTGCCTTGGCCAAACCGTATGTGACCAGGCTGATGCTGCGAAGAAGGGACCCCATTCGGCAGGCCAAAAAGCTGACCGCGATGATGGGCGAATACGGCGAGTTCCTGAGCGCCCTTCCGCAAGATCTCACCCAGATTGTGCACAAAGTCAAACAAGGGGAACTGAAAGCGCAATTTGAACACAAGGGACTGGAACCCTTCATGTTGGAGCTCGACCGATCCAGCAACCGTCTTTCCTTCAGCCTGATTATCGCGGCCCTGATCGTGGGTTCTTCCCTGGTGATGCAGGTTGGGAAAGGTCCTCAACTGCTCGGGTTTCCCCTTATTGGCATCGTGGGCTATCTGATCGCGGCAGTGCTCGGCCTGTGGCTGGCGGTGGCGATATTGAGGTCAGGGAAGTTGTAGAATCTCCCCACTCTCGCCTGCTCGTTTTGTCTCACCAGATACTGGCCGAGACCACGCCAGAAGCTGTCGCTTTTTTCGGTGCCCGGATCCGCTCGGCATCCAAGTGCTGGGTCTCCGTGAGCGCCTGCGCATAGCTGGCCGGACAATCGGACGCAGTCAACTCCGCCTCTGCTCCCTTGTCCAGAGGGCAGCACACAAAGGACGCCAGTGTTTTGTCCGAAATGCACCGTTTTTCTCTTGACAAGAGCAAGCTGGTATGTTACATTTATGCACTATTGGTCCTTAGGCGCCTCCGTTCCCCCATGGAGGTAGTTGACTTCTAGTAGAAGTCCTGCCGATATGTGATAAGGGATTTGAAAGAAGTCAGGATTTATGAAGGACTCGAAAAATGCCCAATAAGGGAGGAAAAAACGGATACATCGTACTATGGAGCAAAGGAGTTTATCCATCTCATTGGGATGGATAAACCAGGGCCAAATAGCCTCGTTGTTTGAGTTCAACGTTTTGTTATTTAAGAACTACATCTATCAAATTTCGATTTAGTTTATCCATCTCATGAAGATGGATTTGCTGATTTTATTAGGATGGATAATCTAGAGTCATGTGTAAGAGATAAGAAGAAACAAGGGATAAAATGCTGATTGAATACAAAAATAGGCTAATTCAAAAAAGATACAGCAGTAATACGCAAAATATTTATTGCAAATATTTTAGGGATTTTTCTGAATATTTTAATAATGAAAAATTAGAAGAGATAACTTTTGAACAGATAAATACCTATATATTAGAGCTGATACAAACAAGAAACATTTCCACCAGTCAACAGAACCAAAGAATAAATGCTATAAAATTTTATTATGAGAAAATACTTGGCAGAGATAAACAGTATTACGCACTTCATCGTCCAAAGAAAGAGCATAAGTTGCCTAAAGTATTAAGTAAAAATGAGGTAAAAAAGATATTGAACTCCTGCAATAACATTAAGCACCGCAGTATCCTAATGTTGATATATTCAGCGGGATTAAGACGCAGTGAATTGATTGATATGAAAATTGTTAATATTGATTCAGAAAGAATGGTTATAAATATTATCGGAGCCAAAGGTAAAAAGGACAGAATATCTTTGTTGTCAGAGAATATGCTACAACTTCTAAGAAGCTATTATAAAGAGTTTAAACCTGAAAAGTATCTTTTTGAAGGATCTAAAGGAGGAAAATACTCTCCCACAAGTGTTGCAAATATTTTAAAGAATGCAAGCCTTAAAGCAGGAGTTAATAAAACCGTTACTCCACATATGTTACGGCACAGTTTTGCGACTCATTTACTTGAGCAAGGAACTGACTTAAGAATAATTCAAAAACTTCTTGGACATTCAGATAT
>JAZDJA010000173.1:0-2745 GCA_043804415.1 Candidatus Latescibacterota bacterium
CTGCATCTAACACCCGACGGCAAGCACCTGTACGCCGCGGAACGTACGTGCAGCACGATCGGTGCATTCAGCGTCGACGCGGCTAGTGGTAAGCTCACCTATCTCGGGAGCACGCCGACCGAGAAGCAGCCGCGCGGTTTCAATATAGATCCCAAGGGCAAGTTCTTGGTCGTCAGCGGTGAGCTGTCGGATACGATCTCAGTCTACGCGATCGAGGTGAGCGGCGCGCTCAAGCTGCTGCAGAAGTACCCGACGGGCAAGCATTCGAACTGGGTAGAGATCGTGAGCTTTGACTAAAACGCGCGAGGATTTCACAGGGCAAACAGCATCTCATGGATAGGAACGGGGGTGTTTATAATTTCCTCCTGGAATGACAATATCTATTCATAATACTTGGAGAGTTCGAATTTCGTAGCTATTCCGGTAAGAGAATTGAGTGCCGCCTGAAAGGTGAATATTTTAGGGGGTGATTTTTCGGGAGAAGGTCGTATTCACGCTGTAGATTTTCGAATTATCCCAGAGAGGAAAGGCTCACCATTTTCAGAATAGATTGACAGAGTGTAAGGTATTATTGGAATAGGTGGGCCTCTCGGGTGAGAGGCTTTTTTGTTTTAGTAAGGGCGGTGTTTCCTTGGCGGTGGCACCGCCCTTCGATTAAGGTGAACTGGGATGTTCACCCCAAAGGAGATGGGGATGGTAATGGAAGTAAGTTGCGACGTCAAGGAGATAAAGGAGAAGGATGAGGGAAGGAGCTATGAGTGGCCAAGGCCGGATCGCTGTCCTCATTGTTCTGGGGTTCGTATCTGGGGCCATGGTTTTGTGTGGGCGTTTTTTGAATGTTTCCTGAAAGGTTTGTACTTGAAGCGCTACCGATGTCCGTGTTGTAGGTGTGTTATGCGGATGAAGCCGAAGGGATATTTTCAGGGGTATTCGGTGCCGGCGGAGACGATTCGGGCAAGTGTGGCATCCCGGGTGAATGGAGATGGGTGGTTGAAGGATTTAGGCCGAGGTCGTCAGAGGCACTGGATTCGGGCGTTGATGCGCCAGGTTACGGCGCACCTGGGTTTAGGATGGCAGAATCGGTTATTGGAAGGGTTTGATGATCTGGTTGCACAAGGGATTATCCCCGTGAGTCGCTCGTTTAATGCGTAAAGACTGTTGACGGATAGACACCCTACCGAGGGGTGTCATTGCCAGTGTGTTGATTCTGTCATAGAGCCTCTGAAAACATGAAAAGGAGGTTGTTTTGATGACGGAAGAACAGAAAAAGGCAGTGGCGGTGTTTCGGTTCGGGGTCGTTTCGGATTTTGTGAACGGGATTCACTTGGATTATGGGGAGAGTGAACGGCTCCTTTCGCAGAAGTGTGCCCGAAAATGGGATATCCCGTATTCCGGGAGGTCGCGGATTGGCCGGAGCACGGTGCAGCGGTGGGTGACGTTGTATCAGGCAAGCGGCGGCAGGCTGGAATCTCTGTATCCGTCAGACCGGTCGGATGCGGGAAAGTGCCGGTCCCTCGATGAGGAGACGGAGCTTTCTCTGCGCCGGGTGCGCGAGGAGATGCCCAAAGCGACGGCCAGGGTGCTTGTGGAGGAGATGAAGAAGCGGCGCCTGATACCCGGGGTTCTGCCGTTATCGTGTGTGTATCGGGTATTGCATCGTCATGGTCTGATGACGAGGGATGCCTCCCCGCCGGAGGATCGCCGAAAGTTTGAGGCGGAGATGCCAAACGATATTTGGCAGAGCGATGTTCTCCATGGACCGACAGTGGAGGTGGACGGCAGAAAGAGAAAGACCTACCTGATCGCCTTTATCGACGACCATTCCCGTTTGATTCCCTACGGGGCATTCTACTTGTCCGAATCCATCGGATCCTTTCTGACTGCCCTGGAGCAGGCCTTTCTGACAAGGGGTCTGCCGCGTAAGCTCTATGTGGATAACGGCGCGGCCTTCCGTTCGAAGCATCTGGAGCATATCCTGGCCTCCCTGGGGATCGCCCTGGTCCATTCCCGGCCGTACAAGCCCCAGGGGCGCGGGAAGATCGAACGGTTTAATGGTAAGTCAGTTATTATGGTAAGCAGACCCCGGCAAGGGGCAGTATTGCCGGGGCTGTAGGACTATCAGCTTAACATTATAATCACAGACTCTCGAGGAACCTGAGCAGTGTGTCACCGGGCCTGAAGAGAATGTTCTTCTTTGTGCGGGGAGGATCCAGTTTCTCTAATATTCGCTTCTTCATGGTCAGATCGGCTTGGAGGTAATGGTGGGTTGTTACGGGACTCTCGTGGCCGAGCCAAAGGGCAATGGCACTGATGTCTATTCCTGACTGGAGCAGATGGATGGCGGTCGTATGCCTTACCAAGTGGGGTGAGACATGCTTTTCTTTCAAGGATGTGCATTGAGTTTCCGCCACTCTTTTCGCCATTCCGAGCCTGTATTCCACCCCGTGGCGAGTCATGGCTTTGCCTCTCGCGTTTGGAAAAAGGGGATTTTCAGGATCGTTGCTGAGATGTGTAAGCCAGCTTTTGAGCAGTTTGACCGTGCTCTTCCAGAGGGGCATGACGCGATCCTTTCTGCCCTTGCCGTGAATCATGACACTCGGTGTACCGAGCGACAGGTCCATGATCTTCATCTTAGTAATCTCCGACACTCTCGCTCCGGTATTATACAAGGTTGCGAACAGTGTATGATCCCGGAGCCCGCTCCAGGTGGCGAGATCAGGGGCATCTATTATCGCCTGCATTTCT
>JAZDJA010000174.1:0-21384 GCA_043804415.1 Candidatus Latescibacterota bacterium
GCGGTAGAGCTTCCATCTATGGATACGTCGTTCAGCGGCAATATCAACGCTCAGTCAGCTCAGGTTTATGCTGTGGCCAGCACAGCCAAGGGTATCCCAGGATTTATGGAGAGCTACAGTTCAATGTCCGAGGACTTGGAGCACTCACTGAAGTCCCGTCTTGTCCTCGCTCTGAAAATCCTCAGCTTTGTCGGTGATTCCAACGCCGAGAATAGGGATGGATTGATCGCAGCGATTGACAGTGTGAAGATTTCAAACAACGGGGCGGTAGAAAGCGTAAGCACTGCTGTGGGAAAGGTTCCCTCATTGCCGTCTCCGGCCAACTGTATCATCAAGTCCTGTAGTTCCCCTCCATCGGTCAAGCCGAGTGAAAGCTTTACAATAAGGGCTTTGCTTATGAACACAGGTGCAGCCGACGCCCACGATGTGGTCGCAAAACTCAGACCGAGTGGTTCTCTGGAGTTGTCGAGCGATTCAACAATTACCGTAGGCACGCTCTCAAGCGGACAGGAAAAGGAACTTGAATGGACGCTTCAGGCAGAATTAGGGGTGAGCGCCCTGGGAACATGGACAATCGGGATAGAATCCAGCGACGCTATGGTGTCCCCTTACATCGGGGTGCTGTCAATAGAGAGCGAAACCACCTCTCCCACCGGCGGTGTCCTAAAGACTGAGAACATCTACACCTATCCCAACCCGTTCAATCCAGGCAAGGAATCGGCTACGCTCCGGTTCAGCCTGTCCAAGTCGGGAAAGGTCACGGTCAAGCTCTACGACGTCGCAGGCCAATGGGTTGCCACCCCGGCGAAGGATCAAGCCATGGAGGCAAAGGTCGAGCAAAGCATCCCTTGGGACGGTAAGAACACCAAGGGAGACCTTGTGGCCAGCGGGATTTACTTCTGCGTCATCACCACCGATCAGGGCGAGCGGGCGGTGTGTAAGGTGGCCGTGCTGAGATAACCTAAAGGAAACCAAAGGAGGTGTGTATATCATGCAGATCGTGACAGAAGTTGATGTTCAGAGGGATGGATCCATACGAATAGATCCGTCTATTTGGAAGGAAGCAGGCTTGTTGGGCAAAAAGGCAAGGTGCATTTTCACAGGATACGAGATTATCCTAACTCCCGGAGAGGAGAAAACGTGTCCTTCAACGGTCGAGCTTATGAGGGGCCGTCTTATGCATAAGGTCTCTCATAAACAGGCACAACAAGTGCTCTCTGGCATAAAAGGCTCCCTGGCGCAAACGATCATTGAAGACAGAGAGGAGAGGTGCTGATGCCGTCTTACTTCTTTGATACCAGCGCATTGGTAAAACTATACCACAATGAGGAGGGAAGCGAGCGGGTTGAAGAACTATTCAACGAACGAGATAGCATGGTCCTCATCTCGGAAATGGGAGCCGTTGAGATGCATTCGGCATTAGCCAAGAAAGTAAGAACAAAGGAGATCAGCGAAGAGCAGATGAACGACGCACTACAATCTTTTTATGGGGATTATGTTGACGGAAGGATTGAAGTGGTCGCAATGGCTTACGCTCACTACACGGACGCAGTTATCCTGATCCTGCAATACAGCACTCAAAGCAGACTGAGAACGCTGGACGCTATTCAGTTGGCCGTTTCGATGCGCTTGCATGGAAGGGGAGCGTTGACCCACTTTGTCTGTGCAGACCAGGTATTATGCGACGTGGGCGAGATGGTGGGATTGCAGGTTATCAATCCAACCGTTTCTTAGACACCGTTCATTGGTCTGTTTGTGAGATGGGAATGGTTGTTCAGCAGATGGCAGAAAAGCTCGACGTCCCTGTCAACGAACTGATGAAAGGGTGTGTCAGGCTGTATCTGAAGCAGTAGTTGCAGGAGATCGGTGCGAAGCGCCTGGCCCTTGCGAGGAAATACGGCGTGATTGACATCTGCGAATTCGACGAGTTGATCCAGGCCGGAAGGGTTCATGAGGAGGGTTCTCTCGAGGATTTCTTCTCCCCGCCTGTTTGGAATTCAGGCTTCAGCCTTTCAATCTTGCACCAGCACGTCAGCTCCAGATGAAAGGCCAAAACCTGAATTCCGATGGGAGAAGCCGCAAGTGCATAGTAATCAAGCACAGGAGAACCGATGAAAAGCGCCTATTTCGACTGCTTCTCCGGGATCAGCGGGGATATGATCCTCGGCGCATGGGTGGATGCCGGATTGCCCTTGGCGGATCTATCCGACGCCCTGAGCGGACTCAAGGTCCCCGGATTCCGGCTGGAACAGAAGAAAACAGAGCGCCATCATATAGCGGGCACGCTGGTCCAGGTGATTGCAGAACACGAGCACGCAAGCAGGCATCTCTCGGACATTACGACGATCCTCGATGACAGCACGCTCTCGGATACGGCAAAGGAGCGGTCGAAGCAGATCTTTCAAAGACTGGCAGAGGCCGAGGCGAAGGTGCACGGCACGACGCCCGAAGAGGTGCACTTCCACGAGGTCGGTGCAGTGGATGCAATTGTGGATATTGTGGGAGCGGTGGTGGGTGCGGAGCTGCTTGGTGTGGAGGAGATCTACGCTTCGACGCTGCGCCTGGGATGTGGATTCGCACAAAGCATGCACGGGAAGATTCCGGTGCCGGCTCCAGCCACCGTGGAGCTTTTGCGGGGCGTGCCGGTATTTCACACCGGCATCCGAGCCGAATTGGTGACCCCCACCGGTGCAGCCATTTTGACCACGCTGGCCAAGGGGTTTGGGAAAGCGCCAGTCTTTCGGACGAATCGGATCGGGTACGGCGCAGGCACGCGAGAATTGGAGGAGACGCCCAATCTCCTCCGGGTGGAAATCGGCGAGACCCAGGAGAATCTGGAGGAGGATCGTGCTGTACTCATCGAAACCAACCTTGACGACATGATCCCGGAGATCACCGGATACGTAATGGATAGGTTGCTCTCGGAGGGCGCGAAGGACGTATATGTCACGCCGGTGATGATGAAGAAGGGACGACCCGGTATGCTGTTGAGTGTATTGACCGATCCGGATTCGACCGTGCGCATCGCCGAGGTGATCTTCCGGGAGACCACCACGCTGGGCGTTCGGCTGTCGGAAGTGGATCGGTTGAAGGTACACCGGTTCGAGCGCACCGTGGATACCGCCTTCGGGGCGGCCCGCGCCAAAGTGGGACATCTTGGGAACCGGGAGCGGGCAATGCCGGAGTTTGACGACTGCGCACGCCTGGCCAGGGAGCATGGCGTGCCGATTCTGGAGATCTATCGCGCGGTGCAGGCCGCGGCAGAGCGAGCGGAAGACAAAGGTCCATGCAAAATGAAAAACGGAAAATGAAAAATGTAAAGCCAGCACGGCACAGCGCATGGCGGCATGCATTGTGGCACCTTCTGATGGGAGCCATGCTGTTTTGGGGAGGGTCTGTTCGGGCAGAGGAGCTGCGGACAGTCACCGTGATCTACACGTCCTGCAACAATGGGATGCTCGAGGCATGTGCGTGTCCGGGAAATCCCAGAGGCGGATTGGCACGTCGCGCCCAGCTGATTCGGGATATTCGGGCTGAAGTTGGGGAGGTGTTGCTGCTCGATTCCGGGGATGTGGTGTCCCCCTTGCATCGACCTGCCAAGGATGAGATGGTCCTTACCATCTATGGCCTGTTAAATTACGACGGGATCGCGATCGGGGATCAGGAATTTGGAGAGGGCCGGGATTCTTTTTCGGAGCGCATAGCTCGCCCCGGGCTTCCGTGGATTTCAGCTACCTTAAGAGATGCGGAGACCGAAAAGGGGATGGCCCCTCCTTATCTCATAAAGACCGTTTCGAGCATCCGCGTGGCAGTGATCGGCCTGATCGATCGGAGTGCTTTTGAGTTTATGGACCCGGACAGAATCCAGGGCATAACGGTCGCGGATCCTGTGGAGACGATGCGTCTCCACCTGCCCGAACTTCGGAAGCATGCGGACCTCGTGGTGGTGCTCTCCCATCTGGGCGATGAAGGAGACGTGACATTGGCCGAACAGGTTCCGGGAATCGATCTGATCGTGGGAGGTCATACGCAATTACTTCTTCTGGAGCCGCTGAAGCATGGAGAAACCATGATCGTGCAGGCGGGTCCGGATGGGGAATATCTGGGGAGATTGGAACTGACGCTGGATCATCAAGGCAGGATCTTGGCTACCCAAAACCAGTTGATTCCTCTCGACAGCCAGGTCCAGGATGATCCGGAGATTGCGCAACAGGTGGCGGCCTATTTCTCGGGAGATCGTGCGAAAAGCAGGCCCCGTGCAAAGTGAAGTGCGAGCAATCACAGGTTGCGGAAGACCAGCCCCTAAATCCAAAACTGAGGAGGAAAGCCGCGATGAAAATGGCTCGGGTGTTGCTTTTGGCGGGAATGGCGCTTTTGTCCGGCGGCTCGATCCTTCGAGGCTCAGGGCTGGCTTGGGCCGTGCAGATGGGAGAAGCCCAGCAGTTGGGCACGTGTTTCGGGGCGTTTCAGGTCTTTCCGGACAGCTCCGGGATTGTCTATGGGGACAACCGGGGATTTGTCCGGGTATTGGAGCGGAAACAGGGCGGTTACCAGGAGGTATGGAAATCTGAGCCCCTTGGCTCGGGGATCGGCGGGGTATTTGTGCTCGATGTGAATCTGGATGGTCAGGCGGAGATTGTGGCGTATACTTCGGGGGGAAAGATCCTCTATTTCGATGCCCGGTCTCACCAGATCATCTGGGAGATTCAGCGCGAACGCTTTCAAGCCATCAGCGTGTTGATCCTTGCAGATGTGGACCGAGACGTGCAGATGGAACTGATCTTCTGTGCAGACGACCGGCTTTATGTCTACGACGGGAAGACACAATTCGAAGAATGGGCAAGCGAACAGGATCTTCCCGCAGAACAGATCGTTGTGGGGGACGTGGACGGCGACGGGGAAGACGAGATCGTGCTGAACACTGGGGTGGTATTGGACGCTCTGTTCTTCGATATCGAGTGGCAATCTCCGGAGCGATTCGGGGATCGGATCGCGCTGTTGGACATCGACAATGACGGGATACCGGAGGTGATTGCGGAGGGGGGAAACCGGTTTCTGCGGATATGGGATCTGGATCTGAGGCGGGAAAAGTGGTGATCCCCAAGAGCCAAATCACTCGATAATCCTAGGGGTAAGACTGTAAGCCTGCTCTGCACAGGTTTGCTTTTCTAACAAAGTCTCTGTAAAGCCGCCATGAGTTCCAGCATTCGAATTCCGAACCAGCTCCCTTTGTTTCATACGTGTCAATCCGACTAATCCGTGTCCCATTTCTCCCTTCACTGTATAATCACTCTGCACAGGCTTATTCTTTCACAGAGCTTTTACAGAGCCGTCATGGGTTCCAGCATTCGAATTCCGAACCAGCTCCCTTTGTTTCATACGTGTCAATCCGATTAATCCGTGTCCCATATCTCCTTTTTTGGGTCTTGCCCTGCGATGCCCTCCCGCAGCATCGGGTGTTGTTGGGATACGCGCACTGGAGATAAGAATCCATTCATCCTGAGCAGTGAGCAGCAGATTGCTCCGTACAGCCATTCCCGCCTCATGAAGGGAGGAAGGATGATTGGCTGGGACGGGCTAGACAGAGAGGAGGCGATGATTGCGCAGGGCAAACCTTATCCTTGGCATGTGGTTCGTCGCGATGATCGGAAGCACCCCATCATACAGCCGCGACAACAGCGACTGGACGACCTATACCTCCATGAACTGGCCAAATGATCTGCTTCCGGATTCGGACGGAGTCTGGGCTGCCACCCTTGGAGGCGTCTATCGCTATTCCACGAAGGATTCGACGTATACGACCCTCACCAATTTGAATGGGTTGGCTGGGAATACGGTGTTGGCCATCGAACGGGACGCTTCCGGAAATGTCTGGTTCGGCACGGATGGAGACGGGCTGAGCAAGTGGGTCGAGGGAAAGGGGATCGTGGCCACATACCCGGAATTTGCAGACGACCGCATCAATGCGTTGAGCGCGCATGACGGCAAGCTCTTCGTGGCCACGGCAAATAATGGGATCAGCTTATTTCTTCCCGACCGGGAGGAGGTCAAGGAAAACTATCGCATGTTGGGAACCTTGTCCAGAGGTGTCGAGGTATCCTGTGTGGAAGTCATGGGTGACCGTTTGTGGGTAGGAACTCCGGAGGGAATAGCGTTTGCGGATTTGAGCCAGCCAAACCTGCTGGATCCGGCAAGCTGGAACTCCCGAAGGATGGTGAACGTTCGGGCCATCGCTCACGACGACTCCGTGGTTTATGTGGGCACGCAATGGGGCGTATCCGAATGGAAAAACGGGAACTGGAAAATCGTCGGACTCGCTATGGGGCAGGTGTATGATCTGAGTGTGCACGGAACGGATATTCTGGCTGCCACAGAAAAAGGCCTCTACCGAAGGACCGGAGGGATCTGGGCACGCGACGTTCGTTTCTCCAACGAGATTCCGGTCTACCTGGCCCAATCCGCTTCCCCGGGCCCGGTGTGGATCTATGCCCGGGGCATGGGATTGAATGCCCTGCGGGGGCCGCTTCGAACGCACATATCGCCGCCACCGGGCCCTCCGGGGAACAAGTTCATGGATCTCCAGGTGGATCCACACGGCGTGCTGTGGGCAGCAACCAGTGCGCGGGATGAGGAAGCCCATGGGGTTTACCGCTTCGATGGAGAATGGTGGGTCCAGTATTTCACTAAGTCGGTGGTGGCCGTTCAGGTGGATCAAAAAGGAAGGATTTGGGGGGGCACTTGGGGAAGGGGAGGATTTGTGATCGAAGACGACGGGACCGCAGCCACCGCTCCCGATTCGATCTTCGAGCTCTCTCCGGAAAACACGCCGCTCCAACCCACGGTAGGCGGAGGATGGGTCGTGGTGAACGATTTTTCGGTAGATGTGTGGGGAAATATCTGGATGTGCAACTACCATGGCGACGAATCCCATCTGCAGCTTCCGGTCACGCCTTTGGTCGTGGTCGACGACTTTCCGCCCTCGAGACAGCAGGCCTTCACGCCATCGGACGATGGACTTCCTACGGGAGAGGGAACCGTGGTGACCGCAGACCGCTCGGGGCTGATCTGGTTTGGCACTCGGCAACTGGGGTTTTCCCTTCTTGATGTGGGAGGGACGCCGTTTGACACGGCGGACGACCACCTGATTACCTTCTCCACCGCTTCCCACAGCAAGCTGACGAGCGACGCCATCTCAGACATTGCCGTGGATCGGAAGGGCACGATCTGGGTGGGCACGGACAACGGGGTCAATGCGATCCGGGGCACCTATTCCGCCAGGGAAGACACGTTCTTGGTCGCGAACTGGGAAACATACGGTCGGGGGGAGGGGCTGGGAAGCGCGATCATCCACGTGATCTTGGAGGATGGGGCGGGCAACATGTGGTTTGGGACGGAGGAAGGACTCTCCCGTCTCTCCGCGAACGATGGCTCAATCACCACATACACCCGCGCCAACAGTGGTCTCGTGGACAACGGCGTGCGATCCCTCGCGTTTGACAACCGTTCCGGGGCGCTGTGGATCGGCACCACCCGGGGACTCAGCAAACTGATATTACCCAACAGTTCCACCCCACCCACGCTCCCTGCCATACGTGTGTTTCCCAATCCCATGATTCTGTCCCATACCGACGCCCAAATCACCTTTGCCGATCTTCCAGACGACGCCGCATCCGTGCGCATTTTCACCCTCTCCGGCGAACCGGTCATTGTGCTTCCCCTTGAAGCGGGGACGCGCACTGCAATGTGGGATGGCGGGAATGCGTCACGAAGCATGGTGGGCTCGGGCGTGTATTTTTATGTAGTCACCGACAGCATAGGTCGGCATCTCACAGGGAAATTTGCTGTGATTCGGTAAAGGGCTCTCCGCAGAAAACGCGGAAGGTGCGCAGTAGCGTTCCCAAATCAAAAAAAGTGCAGCGCGAAACATGAAACGTGAAGCAGCGCAATCGAATCTTGCCTTTCATCGCGCGGCGAAAGGGGAGGCGAGGACGCTACTCCGCACCTACCCATCACCAATAACCAGAGTGAAGTGTGAGCGCCAAACTAAAAATCCTTGAAATCCACGATCCCGAGATCTGGGACACGTTCGTCCGCACATCGCCGGAGGGCACGATCTTCTCCGCCTCCGCGTGGCTGGATGCGGCTTCGGAGGCACTCGGAGGCACGCCGGTTCGGATGGGGTGTTATCGGGGGGACGAGCTGGTCGGCGGATATGGGCTGCTACGAATCCAACGAATGGGTCTGAGAAAGGCCACCACCCCGGCGCTCACGCCCTGCGGCGGATTCCTCTTCGCGCCCCCATCGGCAAACCGCGCGCCCAAGGAGGAGGGCAAGCGCAACGCCATCGCCGACGAGCTGATCGCGCGCCTGGAGCAGGACTTCCACTACACGATGCTGCGCCACGCCCCCGCGCTGGGCGATATCCGTGCGTTCTCCTGGGCGGGCTGGCACATAGACGTGCGCTACACCTACGTCGTTCCCCTCCAGGATATGGAAAAGACTTGGAGCAACTGCGAGCGCAGAACCGTGTATGACATCGCCAAGGCCCGGAAGCTGGGCATCACGGTCGCCGAAAGCGAAGACTTCGCCTCATTCTTGGAGCTGCACCATCGCTCGTTTGCCCGCCAGAAGATCGCGCCACCGCTCGCGCGGGATCGGATGCGGAATTTCTGCGAACAGGTGTGCGCGCGCGCGCTCTCCCGATTGTTCGTCGCCAGGGATGCCTCCGGTCGCCCGATCTCCGCGGTCATCGTGGTCATGGGTTTTGACACCGCCTACGATTGGGTGGCGGGCGCGGATCCGGACTACCACGCCACCGGAGCCACCTCGCTCCTGATCTGGAGGATTCTGGAGGAGCTCTCCAAAACACACGCATACTTCGACTTCTCCGGAGCCAACCTCCCCTCCATATCGAAGTTCAAACGCGGCTTCGGCGGCGAACTGAAACCGTATTTTGTTACCGAGAAATACGCCTCGATGACCTCAAGAACACTCATCCAGGGACATCTGATGCTCAAGAAACTCACAGCGTAGGACGAATCCCCTTCACTACTCACCACTCACTAATCACCCAAGGGAGCACCCATGCACCGTGTCATCATCGTCCCCGAGACCCACTGGGATCGGGCATGGTATTCGCCATTTCAGGAGTTTCGTATTCGGTTGGTGAAGTTGGTGGACCATCTGCTCGACCTGCTGGACAACCAGCCCGAATACAGGGTGTTTGTCTTCGACGGGCAGACGGTCGTGTTGGAGGACTATCTCCAGGTTCGTCCGGAGAATGAAGAGCGGCTGCGGCGCTACATCAAGGGGGGACGAATTGAGGTCGGGCCATGGTATGTGCTGTGTGACGAGTTTTTGGTGAGCGGAGAGGCCCTCGTCCGGAATCTCCTGATCGGAAAGCGGATCGCAGAGCATTTCGGCGGCCGAATGAACGTGGGATACGTGCCGGACGCGTTCGGGCACATTGCCCAGCTTCCGCAAATCCTATGCAAATCGGGCATTGACTCTGCACTCTTTTGGCGCGGAATGGGCGACGAAGGCGAGGAGTTGGGCTCCGAATTTCTCTGGAGGGGCATGGACGGAGAAAGCTCGGTGCTGGGGGTGCATTTGGTGCAGGGGTACTGCAACGCGTCCCGGCTGGGCTATGTAACGATCTTCGGCGACGACGAAAAAGAGGAGTTCCGCCTCGAGCATGCGAAACACCGCGCCGAAGCCTCCATCAAGGGATTGGCGCAGTATGCCACGACATCGGTGCTCTTATTCAACAACGGATGCGACCATGTGGAGCCGGACCCCAAACTGCCAAAGACGATCCAATACCTCAACGAGCACATCGAAGGCGCGGAGTTCGTCCACGGAGATTACCGGCAATATATCGACGAAGTCAAGGCAGTCCGGTCCGATTTTAAGGAAACGCAGGGCGAGAAACGGTCGGGCCGGTACGGTTTCGTGCTGCCCAGCGTGTATTCTGCCCGGATGTATCTCAAACAGGCCAATGAGCGCACACAGACCTTGCTGGAACGCTACTCGGATCCGCTGGCAACCCTGGCGTGGATCCACGGAACACGCCATCCCGAGGGTGTGCTGGCCGAGGCGTGGAAACTGCTGATCAAGAACCATCCCCATGACGACATTTGCGGGTGCAGCGTGGATGCCACCCACCGGGATATGGTGCATCGCTTTGAGCAGGCACAACAGATCGGCCGGGTCACCGCCCGAAACAGTCTGGCCGCACTGGCACACGAGGTGGACACCGCCGGGATGGGCACGTGCGCCATAGTGGTCTTCAATCCGCTTTCGTGGAAACGGGACGGCTGGTGCCAGGCCACGGTCGAAATTCCCATCCGGGAGGCACACGGCCAGCATCTCCATCTGATCGCGCCCGATGGCAGAGAGATTTCCTACGAAGTGGATTCGGTCCGAATCGGGGACGAGGATTCGATCCGAATCGCCAAGGACCGGGTTTGCCGGTATGAGCTGTCCTTTGTCGCAACCGAGGTACCCGCTCTGGGGTTCCGAACCTTCGGGGTGCAGATGACAACCGACGAGCCCTCCTTCCAACCGACGGTTCGGGCGGACGATACCAGTCTGGAGAACGAAGCGCTCAGGGTGACCGTAAACTCAAACGGAAGCCTGAACGTGTTGGATAAGGAGACGGGCCAACGATGGGACAACCAGAACGTGTTCGAGGATGCGGAGGATGTGGGAGACGAGTATAATTACTCCCACGCCCAAGAGGGTTTGAGGCTCACTACAGCCGACGCTCATGCCCAAAGCCAACGTGCCGAGCTCGGCGTCACCGGAGCCACGCTGAAGATCACCGTGCCCTTCCGGTTGCCCAAACGCATCGCATCCGATCGCAAAAAGCGCCTATCCGATACGCTCCTGCATCCGATCACGAGCTTCGTTACGCTGAGGCCAGGGGCACGCCGAGTGGACATCCGCACTGAAATCGACAACAAGGCTCAGGACCACAGGTTTCGGGCGCTCTTCCCCACGAGTATCGCCACGAACGAATCCACTTCGGAGGGGCAGTTCGTCGTGCTCACCCGATCGATGGATCACCCCAGCGCCGAAGGATGGGAGGAGCCTCCACTTCCGCAGGAGCCCCAGCAGGCGTATACCGATCTGACGGACGGCAGGCGAGGGTTGATGGTGGTCAATCAGGGACTTCCAGAATACGAACCTCAGAAAGGGGATCAGGTCACCGGCGGACCCGGGTCCACGATCGCACTCACGTTGCTGCGTTGCGTAGGCTGGCTATCCAGAAAGGATCTGCTCACGCGCAGTGCCAATGCCGGACCCACCGTGGCCACTCCGGAGGCGCAGTGCCAGGGACCTCACACCTTCCACTATGCACTGGTTCCGCATCGGGGAACGCTGTGGGATGCCGAAACCTATCGCCTGGCCTACGAGCATAACGTGCCCGTAAAGGCGACGGTGGCCTCCTCCCACGATGGCCCACTTTCCACGGAGCAGAGCTTCGTGGAAATCTCCGATCCGGGGATTCTGCTTTCCGCGCTCAAGCAGGCGGAGGACAGACAAGGCGCGGTGATCCGGCTGTGGAACACCACGCCGGAGGATCGAAAGACCACCGTCCGAATCGGTTTCCCGATCCAGGAAGCCGCGTTGGTAAGCCTGATGGAGGAGGACCCGAAGCCGCTGACAGTGCACAATGGGATGCTGGAACTGTCATTGCGACACTTCGAGATCGTCACAGTCCTGCTCCGCGGATTCAATCGATAAGGAACGTAGATGCATGAAAAATGCCCTTCGCCTCTTTCTCCCAATAACGGGAAAAGGGAAGGGCATTTTTTTGTGGCCATTTTTTCGGGTTATGGGCGCTAATCGTCTCTTCCTCCCCGCAGCATAACCATCCGGATCAATTGCATAATCGCCATGGTGGCGGCTGCCACATACATCCACGCCGCCGCACGGAGCACCTTCCCTGCGGCTTTGGTCTCCTCCTCGGTCAGATACCCCGGTCCTCCCAAAAGCGCGAGAGCCCGTCTGCTGGCGTTGATCTCCACCGGCAGGGTGACTACATGAAAGAGCACGGCGGCCGCGAAGAAGACGATGCCCAGGTCCATCAGAAAAGACAACCCCGACGCGCTGAAGAAGAAACCGATGAAAAACAACGGCCATGCCAGACCGGATCCGAAACTGGCCAGCGGGACAAAGTGGCTCCGCACGCGAAGCGGGAGATATTCCTGTCCGTGCTGCAGGGCATGCCCGGTCTCATGGGCGGCCACTCCCAGAGCGGCCACCGAGTCCGAACCATAAACCCCCTCTGAGAGGCGCAATACGCGCTTCTTGGGATCGTAATGATCGGTCAGTTTGCCTCCTATCTGCTCGATCTCCACATCCCGCAAGCCACTGGCATCCAGCATCCGGCGGGCGATCTGCGCTCCGGTCCATCCACTTTGCGAGCGGAACCGGCTGTATTGGGCGTAGGTGTTCTTGATCCGCATCTGGGCATAGAATCCGAGGATCACAGCCGGGATCAGCAGGATCATCGTCCGGTCGAAAAAAAACGGAAACATCGAACCCTCCTCCTATTTTCCATTCACCGTGATGGATTCGCAACAATCACCCATACCGGATGCTTGTGCGGGGGAGGCTCAGAGAAAGGGACCATCTGATCCAGTCGTGGCGCAGCGGTCCTTCTTCGTGTCGCTGCAGCTTCCCGGCAGGCCCCGGCCTCCTCGTGAATGAATCATCGAGACACTTTCCCTCTCCTTATGTGCCCAATCGCTCCCCCACACCGATCCGATACCCTCGAACAAACGCCGCCGAACTCATCCGCTTTTTTCCCGCCGGCTGCACCTCGATCAAGAGCAGCGCGCCGGAGCCGGTGACGACGGTGATCCCCTGCTTCCCATCTGCCACCAGAATCTCACCCGGAAGTCCTTCCGCAGAGCTTGGAACCGGCCTTGCCCGATGCACCTTGAGGATCGTGCCCTTATAGCACGTAAACGCTCCGGGAAACGGATGGGTTCCGCGAATCCGGTTGTTGATCTGGGCGGCGCCCTCTGACCAGTCGATCCGTCCGTCCTCCTTGCCCAGCCTAGGAGCAGAAGAGGCGTCGTTTGAGGGTTGACTTTTTGGCCGGGCGCACCCGGAGTCCAGCAGTTCGACGCTCTCCAACAGAAGATCGGCTCCTATCTCCATGAGCCGATCGTGCAGCTCTCCTGCGGTCTCCTCCGCGCCGATGGGCACGATCCGTTGGAGCAGCATGTCTCCGCAGTCTATGGCGCAGTTGATGCAGAAAGTGGTTACTCCGGTCTCTTGCTCTCCCCGGATGACCGCCCATTGGATCGGAGCCGCACCCCGATACTTGGGAAGCAGCGAAGGATGCACATTGATCGCTCCGAGTCTCGCGATCGCCAACACCTGCGGGGGAAGCATGCGAAAGGCGACCACCACCAAAAGATCCGGTTGCAGGGACTTCAGGAGTTCCAGGAAGGCGCGCTCCCTCAAACGCGAGGGCGTCCAGACCGGCAGGCCCCGTTCCTGCCCCAGTCGCTTGATCGGCGTGGGCAGAGACTGTTGCCCTCTCCCTCTCGGCCGGTCGGGCTGGGTCACTACGCCCACGATTTCGTGTCGGCTATCCAGCAGCCGCTCCAAACTCGAACAGGCAAATTCCGGCGTTCCCATAAAGACAATGCGCACAGTCTGTTCCTCATGTGCTTGGCAGATGTGGCGGTTCTGGCGTCTCACCCAACCACCTTCAAGAGATATCCCGACAGTTCCAACGCCCCACGGACTCACGCAACAGAGACGTCCAAAGCCCGAGCAAGACTTTGGACAGAAGGTTCCACGTCAGTGACACTGAAAGATACCGAAAAGAGGCCACTTCGGGGGATTTCCCGGCGTTTCCGTGTCCTTCGGTGTTCAATCGATCCGGATCCCCAAATACCGAAGGTTTGCGAATCGCCCCCCCCCAAAGCATTTGAGAAGGAAGGTTTTTTTCTGAAAGGGTCACAAAGCCAGAAAGCCGGAAAGAACACCGGGACAGACGGGCTGCGTCCTTTTCGGTCCTTGCGGCTTTCGGGTGAGCAGGAACCGATGTTTTCTGCCTGGGCGATCAGGCCAGAGACCGGGCGATCTCCGTCAGTTCGAAGACAAATTCGGCGGTCAGTTCCGCCCTGCTGATCTCGATGGAGGTCCCACTATCATCTCGTGTGGGATAGTGAAAGGTCGACCAGCCCCCATCGGCTTCCTGCGCGGCGAGAAGAGTTTGGCTGGCCACCTGTTCGGCCATCTTTCGAGCGGACGTATCTCCCGTGACGGAGTAAAGCAGGGCGGCGCCCCAACCGCTCTTGCACTTGGACGGCCAGGAGAAGCCTTCGGGATTCGTGCGCGATTCAAAATCGAAATAGCGCCATGCCCCGTCGAGAAAACGCTGCTCCCCGGTCCGCTTATATACATCGGAGAGGTACCCCATCGGCGCACCCACATAGAAGAAATGCTGCTGCGCGCGATGCAGTTCGCATGTGTAGGAAATGGATTCGTCCGCCGGGAATTCCGTGACCAGTGTGCCGGCTTCCGGGTCCCAGAGGATGTAGAATCGGGTCGCGATTTCGGGCTGGATCTCCATCACGTAGAGCAAGAACTCCGCCGCACGGATCGCCGCCGCGTCCTGCCCCGTATGGAGACATGTCCACCCCCCAAGACACGTGAGCAACGGATCGAGAAAGCGACTCGGGGACTCATCTCTGTTCCCCAAGAAACCTCCGCAGGGGTGCTGATATTCGAGCATCCTGCCGATCGCCGCCGCGCTGGCCACATCGAAACGTCCGGATTTCTGTGCGCCAATCAGAAAGAAACAGTTGCGATAGAATCGCCAGTCCTTCTCATCCTGGGTCTCCTCGGGCAGATAGAAATCTCCGGGGCGGGGCATGGCGTGCGCTTTGGCCCAGCTCAGCAGGCGCGAGGCTTCCGTCAAATGCCCGGTCGCAGTCAAAGCCCAGGCTGCTTTGAAGCACGAATCCAATCCTTTGTGCTTCCAGAGGGAACCATCTTCCGCCTGCTGCGAAATCAGCCACTCCGCTCCCCTTTGCGCGGCAGCCATGTACGCTCCCACTGCATTCCTCATGCTGCGTGCATCCTTTCTTTCTGCCCCGCTGCATTCCCTCACGAAGGGCTTGGGTCCGCATCTTCCCATTGGAATGGATCAAAAACCGAAACACCCCGTGCCCAATCGAAGTGATCCAGTTTAGGCGCCTTTTCGGTGTGTTCCAGCTCTATTCCAGTGTTTTCCGTGTTCTTCAGTGTTCATTGGTTCTGAGGATTTGCTTCTCACCCATCTAGGCCGTAAACCCGGTGACCCAGTTTTGCGTGCCGTAATGGTCCCGCCAGATCTGCAGAAAGCCGGCGACTGCGGCCTCGGTGGGTTCGTGCTTCATCAGGCCCCAGAATCCGCTGGGCACGATGGTGACCGCATGCGCGCCCGCAAGAGCTGAGGCGGCAAGCTGCTCCGGCGTATCCACACAGGAGACGATCTCCACATCCCGGTCACCGAGATCGATGATGTGTCGGATCTCCGATACCAGCGCTGCGCCGTCGATGTTAATGCTGTCCAGATAGGCCGTATAGGGCATCAGGTAATTCACACCCGCTTCGATCGCGCAGATCGCCTTGTTCAGCGAATTGACCGCGGTGGCCGCCACATTGATTCCTTCTCCGGTCAGACGGCTCATCGCCGTGATGCCTGCTGCATCACACGGGATCTTCACGTGCACCCGGTCCCCGAGTTTCGCCAAAGCCCGTCCCTCTGCCACAATGCCGTCCGTATCGGTGCTGACAGCCTGCCCGCACACCGGGCCCGGGACCACTTCCAGAAGCTCCTGAATCCGCCGCACAAAATCCCCGCCGCATTCTTCCACAACGGCAGGCGGATAGGTGGTGATGCCGTAGACCGTGCCCGTGCTCGCTGCCTGCCGGACAAACTCGATGTCTGCGCTGTCGACCCATATCTTCATAATGATCCCTCCACGTTGTTGTATTTTGTCTTGCGTTTGTGTGCTCTCTCGACCAGTGGTCCTACTACAGATCGCTCCTTACGATGGGATTCCCCTCGTAAGGAAACGATACGTGCTTCCCGGTCAGAATGGCCTCGTGCCCGGCCAGGACGATCTCCAAGCTTTTCACCGCGTCCGCAAGCGCTGGAAGCGGATCCAGATCGTCGGTGATGTGATCGATCAAGCTCGACAGCTGATGCGCCATCGGCTTGATGGATCCCTCGACCGGAATCGTGCGAAGGCCCTCCCCGGGCACGTAGGTCTCCAACTGCTGGATATCCTCCTTGCCCTCCTCCACCGAGATATGCTCGATCCGCAAACGCCCCTCGGGACCGATGAACTCTTTTTCGGAAAAGTTGCGGAAGGTGTATCCCCAAGCCACCTCGTAGGTGCCCACCGATCCGTCGTCAAACTGCACCTGGATGGATCCGTAGTCGTACGCGGCTGCGGGAACCTCCGGGTTCAACCTCCCCCCCACACCACACACGCTCGTGGCCTCTGCGCCGGTAAACCAGCGCATCACGTCCGCGTAGTGACAGCCGCAATCCACCACCGGCGAGGTGTTCTTGAGCAGGCCCAGCGCCCGATTCCATTTTGGAACTTGCGTATATCCTTCGGACCCCAACAGCCGCATCACGAGGGGAGATCCCACTGCCCCATCCCGGATCATCTCTGCGGCTTTGCGATAGGCCGCGTTGTGCCGGAGCACATAGCCGACTGTAAGTTTCCGGCCCGTCTGCCGGACGGTTCGTATGATCTCACGCGCGTCGGAAAGACTGCGCGCAAAGGGCTTTTCGCAGAGCACGTTTTTGCCCGCATGCAAGGCATCTATGGCGATTCGTGCGTGCGAATCGGGAGGGGTGGTGATGACCACCACCTCCACATCGCCGCGCCCGAGAAAATCCCGGTAATCGGTGGACCAGTCTTCGGCGCCGTATTCGGTACAGGCCCGTTGCGCACGGTCGGGATCGACATCCGCAACGCCCACCAGCCGAGTATTCGGATGGCTCTCAATGGCGGGCAGGTGACCATATCCGGCCACCGTACCACACCCCACCAGAACCACCCCAAAATCGGGCATAGCGCGCTTCCTTCTTCTGCGGTGAGAGCGTTCTCCCCAGCCATCCCTGTGCAGATGCCAAGCCGTCTATGCCTGGTTCTTCACGAGCTTCCTGAGTTTCCCTCGAAGCATCTGCCGTTTGATCGGGCTGAGGCGATCTACGAAAAGCATCCCCTCCAGATGATCCACCTCGTGGAGGATCACGCGAGCCAACAGATCCTGGCACTCCAATTCGCGCTCTGCTCCCTCCAGATCCCGAAAACAAACCTGGATCTGGGCCGGGCGAATCACATCTCCGTGGATGTCGGGGATGCTCAGACACCCCTCCTCCCGAACTTGCTCGCCATCCCTTCCGACAATTCTCGGATTGATGAGCGCAATGGCCTGATTCGGCTCCTCTCCGAGCGAGAGATCCACCACAATCAGGGAAAGGGATTTCCCGACCTGCGGGGCGGCCAGTCCGATGCCCTTTCCTTCGGCCATGGTCTCCGCCATATTCCGTAGGAAGTGCTGGAGGTCCCCGTCAATCCGATCCACGGGTTTAGCCTCCTGGCGAAGCACGGGATCCCCATAGGTCCGTATCGGCAGAACCGCCATTGAAAACCTCTACTTGATGGATAAAGCGTATTCGGAATCACGCCCACTGGCCCACACCCGCCCACAAGCCCAATCGTGTTTCCATCTGAGACGGACCGCGTGCGGCCGCGCTCAGGGGCCTCCATCCCCTTCCCTGCAGAAGAAGAATCCGGAGCACCCCCGGGATCTCAGAAGCAAAAAACAGTGTGTATCCCGCCAATCCTCGGCCTGTCTGGGACTGGCTTTCGGCTAACTCTCATTTTTCCCGGAATCCTTCGATTCCTTGACCCGTAAAACTGTAGATCGCGACAGCTCGATCTTGACATTCTCCGCGATCTTGACGATGAGCGTATTCTCCCGCTCTTTGACCCCCACGATGGTTCCATGGATGCCCCCGTTGGTGACGATTTCGTCGCCCTTCTTCAGGGACTCGATCATCCGAGCCTGGTCCTTTTGCTTCTTCTGCTGGGGCCGGATGATGAGCATATACATGATCCCAAAAATGAGCGCCAGCGGCATCAGCGAGGTGATCAGACTTCCCCCGCCTTCCCCGCCTCCTCCTGCGGGAGCCATGGCAAACGCCTCTCCAATCCAACTCATAGTTTCTCCTTTGCGTATCCTGGTGATGGATGTGCGGGTGCATGAAAAGTGGCAAACCGAATGGGGTAAGTATAGCAAAAGTTCGCTCAAGAATCAAGGACAAAATACTCCGGGTGCGGACATCTCCCCAACTAATCTGACCAGACCGATCCCCATGTAATCTTCAACCCCTTGACCCTCTTGGCATTCCACCTGACTGCTTCCTGATCCGGAGGGCGTTCGATCTGTCCAGTCAGGGAAGGTGCGGCGATCTCTTTTCCCTCTTGCCGAACCCGCCAGCGCCGCATTTCCCCGCGAAAATGCGGAGAAAAAAGCTTGACTTTATAGGCGGTAGGTTGTATCTTTGACATCAGTTTTTCCCCTAACATCCGTCGGGGCGTGGCGCAGTTCGGTAGCGCACCAGCATGGGGGGCTGGGGGTCGCTGGTTCAAATCCAGTCGCCCCGACCATTCGAACAATCACTCCTAAATGCGAGCTCCCTTCCCGATGGCCATTCTGGTCGTTATCCCGGCCTACAATGCGGCGGCTTCCCTGCCCGATGTGATCGCCCGCGTCCAGCGCCATGTGCCTCCGCAGGATGTGTTGGTGATAGACGACGGATCCGGCGATGCCACACGGGAGATGGCCCGGCAAAGCGGGGTGCACTTGGTGAGTCATCCGGCCAACCGGGGAAAAGGGGCTGCACTCCGGACGGGATTTGAGTGGGCACTTTCCCGCGGATACGAAACGGTGATCACCTTGGATGCCGACGGCCAGCACGAACCGGAGTCCATTCCGGATTTGATTCGGCACTGGCAGACAAGCGGGGCCGATCTTATCGTGGGATCCCGGATGCACAATCATCGGGGCATGCCGCTGGGGCGAATCTGTTCCAACACCTTGACCTCGTGGGTGATCTCACGTCGGGCCGGACAGCATATCGAAGACAGCCAGTCCGGATACCGGCTGATCACCGCTGAAGTGCTCCGGCACGTCGCCCTGGAAACCTGCGGGTACGAGACGGAATCGGAGCTCTTGATCAAGGCCGCGCGCCTGGACTTTCAAATCCGTTTCGTGCCGATCAGCACGGTGTATGCGGACGAGCAGAGCTTTATCCATCCCCTCCGGGATACAGGTCGATTTATTGCGTTGGTGTGGAGGAGCTTTTCCTGGGCGTGAAGAAGCGACCTTACATGCTCCTGACGAACGACGATGGCATCGGCGCTCAGGGGTTGACCGCACTGGGAAAGGCGCTTGGGACCGTTGGGGACATACTGGTCGCGGCTCCGGACCGGGAGAACAGTGGCGTGGGGCATTCGATCACGCTGCGCAAGTCCCTTCGGGTGCATCAAATAGATGAGGCGGTGTACCAAATAGAAGGCACGCCCACGGATTGTGTCCTGATTGCGGTATGCTCCCTGATGGATCGCTTGCCGGACCTCCTGGTCACCGGGATCAATCACGGTCCGAATCTGGGGGACGATGTAACGTATTCGGGCACCGTCGGTGCTGCCATGGAAGGCGCGCTTTGGGGGATTCCCTCCGTGGCGGTCTCCGTGGCGGGTCAGCACCGGATGGCGCTGGATCATGCGGCGCAGATCAGCGTGAATCTGATCAAACAGTTTTTGCAGCGCACGATTCCGCAACACACCTTGTTGAATGTAAATATCCCCGATCTTCCGGCTGAGAGCCTTCGCGGCGTTCGGATCACCCGGTTGGGACGAAGAGCGCGCCTTGCCGCCGAATTGGTCACACTGGAAGTGGATCACCAGGGAGCGATGCGCTGCTTGATCGGTGGCACAGATCCCACTTGGATCGGTGATGCGCACACGGACGCGGGCGCGACCCGCGAGGGATATGTCTCCGTCACACCGCTTCGCCTGGACTGGACGTGCGATGAGACGTTGGCGTCCCTGGATTCCTGGGAGGACCTCACCCTTTGACGGAACAACTCGTCGGTTTAGTGAGCCACTTCCCGAAGGAACTGGGCACCGTCCTCATCGCGATGCTCCCCATCGCCGAACTGCGGGGTGCGATCCCGTGGGCCTTGGCCAGCGCGCCCTTAGGCGGCGGATTGGGATGGCAGGAGGCCTACCTCTATGCGGTGATCGGAAATTTCCTGCCCGTGATTCCCATGCTGCTGCTTTTGGAGCCGTTGTCGTCGAGGCTTAGAAGATTTCGGTTCTTCGACCGACTTTTCACATGGTTGTTCGCCCGCACCCGAATGCGGGGCAAGCTCATAGAACGATATGAAGCGCTGGGATTGATTCTCTTTGTAGGCATCCCCCTTCCGGTGACGGGAGCGTGGACGGGGACCGTGGCGGCTTTCCTCTTCGGGATACCGCCAAAAAGGGCTTTGCCGGCCATACTTGCCGGGATTTTGTTGGCGGGTGTGGTCGTGACCTTGGCATCGCTTGGGGTAATTGGCTTCTTGAAGATCTTCCTGTAATTGAAATCCTTGGATATACGTCGGGGCGTAGCGCAGTCCGGTAAGCGCGCCTGCTTCGGGAGTAGGAGGTCGGAGGTTCAAATCCTCTCGCCCCGACCAGTTTGAAAAAAGAGCACCTTGAGTCTCTGTTTGATGGATCCGATTCTGACCTGCGCTCCCCGGGAAAGGAGCATCGACATGAGCCCGCAACTGAGCAAAGAAGAAGCACGATTCGCGCATGACCTGATGGCGTGGGATCGAAGAGAGCGATCTGCCCAATGGGTGTTTTGTCATCTCCTTCTGATCCTGGGCGCAGTTGTGTTCGTTGCCGCCGCACTCTTTACGCTCCGGAATTTGGACGACCGAACGGTCTTCTGGGTGCTGTTGCCCGGAAGTGTGATCGCGATGGGGTTTTTCACGGGCTATGTGGTGGGCGTACGTTGGGTCAGAAGGCGTCACCTTACTGCGACGTTGCTCGACAAACTGTGCGGAAAAAACTGAGGGAGGAATCGAAGAGATCCCCCGGACTTTTCAATAAAAGCGGTCAGCCATCGGTCGTTGATAGCTGGCCGTTGCGTATTGATGGGAGTTGGCGATGTCCGGAGAGCAGGCGAATCTCCATATCCTGGTAAGTGGCGTCGTGCAGGGCGTTGGATTTCGCTTCTTTGTGCGGCGGCTGGCCCGTCCGTATGGACTGACGGGAACCGTGCGCAATC
>JAZDJA010000175.1:0-2519 GCA_043804415.1 Candidatus Latescibacterota bacterium
GGGAAGGACTCCGATTTCAAGCTTCGGATAGAGAACAGGCACCACAATATCAAAAAGTTTATGAAAAACATTCACAAATCCGGAACCAAGGGCCGTGGCATCGTGCTGGACCCCCTGAAAAAAGCCGGTCCCGGCCAGGACGACATCAAGCATCTTGGCGCGGAGTTTCCGGTAATGAACACCCTGACGGTTTTTTTCATCGGCAAGACAAGAGGATTCCTCCCCGCTCAGACGTTGCTGGGAGGCAAGACGCTCGTACTCGGAGACCATTTCCCGTGACCGGTAGACTTCAACGATCAAATCGTGGATTTCGTCGGTCTGGGTGACGATCCAAAACACCTCGTTGCGACGGGTGCTGCTTACATCGCGGGCCTCGCTGACGCGATCGGCTTTCGATTTAACCGAGTCCGCAAGCAACAGATCGAGCGGGATTTCGCCGGCGGACTCGACCGTATCGCCCTCCACGACAAGCGTGTTTCGGAACGTCCGCAGGTTTTGGTACTGGTATTTCCTGAGTTGGGGATCAGAGAATATTTGCCTTAGCACTTCCCGCTTAATGCGGTTGCGGTCCGCCTCACGAGGATCGAGGCTGTTGCGTCTCGTTTCCCAGGTTTTCTCCTGAACGGTCAGCAACTTGTAGCCCTCCTCGGAATTTCGAATCACCTGGGCCTTTTCAAGGACCGTGATGGCTTTTTCCACTTCACCGAGTATCGAGCCGGAAGTGACGGAAGGGTAGAGGACAACTGCCAGGTTGTGGGGGGTGCGCGGCAAATCTTTGACCGATTCCAACAGTGCGATGGCCTTGGCCACTGTTTGCGCCATCTTTTTGTCCGGCAGGTTTTTGGCCACGACGTCAATTTCCCGGCTCACCTCGCTGGGAAGAAGGTTGCCGAGATAGAGCAGTTCGTAAACCTTGTCGAGGGTGACCAGGTCGCCCAAAGGGGCGTCGGCCAGGCGGGTACGGGGATTGATCATCAACTCCTGTGCCTGTTTGATGATCGTCCGGTTGCTCCCGCCCACGTGACGATGCGCGCCGCGACGAAGCCTCAGGCCGGCCACGATGTCCACGCAAAGGTCGATCTCGTAGGGAAGGTAGGGATAGAGGCGAATAAACGCGTCCCTTGTGATGGTGGTATCCCGACTCGTGCGCTCCAAACGGCCGAGGTCTTTAATCCGGCCTTCGTTGTTGTCATACAATTGCCCGAGAACATGCATTGCCTCGGGTGTTTTTTCCAGAACCCGTTTTGCCGTGATCTCGGCGATTTCGGACTGCTTGAGGTCCACGGTCAGGCGAAAGCGGTCCTGGAGCCTGGCCAGTTCTATTTTTTTGGAGTCCAGTGCATTGACAACCTCATCCAGTTTTTCCTGGGAGGTGACGGCGAGCCAGCATGGCGAGACCGCCTGTTTATGCTCCACCCGGTTTTTACTTTCCACGCCCAGAGACTGGACGATGGCCTGCAAGTCAAGCATCTTGTCCACGCTGCGCGAAACGTACTGGCCCACTTCGTCGATGATGAAGATCAGAGCATGGTCCGGCCGGCGTCTTTGGGTGAGTTCATAGGCTCTTTTCGCCAGTTTGTTGGGGTCGATATCCGCGCGCCCGCTGCCCACCGAACCGGCATAGGAATCGGCGGTGGGATAGGTTCCCGGTTCGAGATCGTGAAGGACGGCGCTGGCTTCGTTCAGGGCCAGGCCCAGGAGGCGTCTCTTTCCCCAAGGTTGCCCGTGGATTTCCTGGAATCTTTGTTGGAAAGCATCCAGCTTACCGTCGCCCTCGAGCGTAAATTCAAGCTCGGCCAGATCGAAATCCTCCGAATAGCCAAGCTCCCGCAGCAGGGCCTTATAAATGATTTCCGTAAGGCGCTCGTTGGCCAGACGCACCCCCCGATCCATGGAGACATCAAAAATGACGGCATGAAAGGGAATGCGCGCGTTGATGGAATCCAGCAGAGCCGCAATCTTTGGATTGTTGAGCTTTACCTTGAAAATATCGGCCGCGGTTTTGGAGCCGAGCCTTCGCGCCGCGACTGTGTAGCCGAGTATCTTAGCAAAAAGGGATTTTCCGGACCCGAAGAATCCGGAGATCCAAATACCGATCCCCTCGCGCGGATTTGTCGGCCCGGATGCAATCTCGTCAAAGACACGGGCATACTGCTCCTGCAAGTAATCGGTAGGAACATATTCCTCAAGCTCCACCAGGACGGCCTTCTCATCGGCCTGTTCGACCTTGATGACCTCCTCGATGGTCCTGTCAATCGGTTTGGCAAAGATGTCGCGAATGTTTTTCATGCCTCGGCTCCATAGACTTTCACACGATAATTGTAGGCGCCGGCTCCGCCAGTGCCCGGCAGGTTGTAAAAGCATAGTTCGGTAGAGCCCTTGGCTCCCCCCGGATAGAAGAAAACAACCGGCACCATTGTCCGCTGGTGCAGTTCATCCAATAACACCGACGGGCGATAGATGCCCGGCGCGAAGCCGCCCGCCCTCACAAGGAAAACCAGATCCTTGCCCTGGTCGAG
>JAZDJA010000176.1:0-19812 GCA_043804415.1 Candidatus Latescibacterota bacterium
TATTCAACTGACTTGATGTCGAAGATGGGAGTTCGCATGGTACCTGACAAAAACGGACATTTCGGGATGTATGGGGGAAGGTTCGTGCCGGAGACCTTGATGCCTGCGCTGGAGGAGTTGGATGCGGCCTATGCGCAGGCCAGGCAGGATCCCGCGTTTGAGGAAGAGCTGTCCACTGGGCTGCGGGAATACGTAGGGCGGCCCACGTCGCTGTATTATGCCAGGCGGTTGACGGAGCATCTCGGTGGGGCCAAGATCTATCTGAAACGCGAAGATTTGTGCCATACCGGTGCGCATAAGATCAACAATTCGTTGGGACAGATCTTGCTGGCGCGGAGAATGGGAAAGCGGCGGATCATTGCCGAGACGGGCGCGGGGCAGCACGGAGTGGCGACCGCCACGGTGGCGGCGATGTTCGGGCTGGAATGCGAAATCTACATGGGTACGGAGGATATGGAGCGGCAGGCGCTCAATGTGTTTCGGATGCGTCTGATGGGTGCGAAGGTGGTGCCCGTGGATTCGGGGAGTAGAACGTTGAAAGACGCGATCAACGAGGCCTTGCGCGACTGGGTGACGAACGTAGAGACCACACACTACCTGTTGGGATCGGTGCTGGGGCCGCATCCCTATCCGATGATGGTGCGGGATTTCCAGCGGGTGATCGGACGGGAGGCGCGCGCGCAAATCCTCGCGCATGAGGGGCGTTTGCCGGATCACCTGGTGGCCTGCGTGGGCGGCGGGAGCAATTCCATCGGGTTGTTCTATGATTTCCTGGAGGATGCGTCCGTGCGGATGACGGGCGTCGAGGCCGGGGGATTCGGGATCGCCTCCGGGAAGCACGCGGCGCGCTTTCAGACGGGAAGTCCGGGCGTGCTGCACGGGGGGAAGATCTATATCCTGCAGGACGAGAACGGACAGATTGCGTTGACTCATTCGGTGTCTGCGGGATTGGATTATTCGGGCGTGGGACCGGAGCATTGTTTCCTAAGGGATCGGGATCGGGTCGAATATACCTATGTGACGGACGAGGAGGCGCTGGAGGCATTTCGGAAGCTGGGTGAGTTGGAGGGGATCATTCCGGCATTGGAGAGCGCGCATGCGGTGGCGTATGCGGAAAAACTGGCTCCGACGATGGGCAAGGACCAGATCCTCGTCGTGAATCTTTCGGGAAGAGGCGATAAGGATGTTCAGCAGGTGGCAAAGCTCATGGAGACGAAGACGAAGTGAGGGCTGCTGTCCGTGGGCACAGGTAGCGCTGCGTTTGCCAGCAGTATTGACCGGAACATGCACATCCTTCCCGCAGGAGCGCATGCCTTGGAAGGTTGCGGTCTCCTGACCTGTCGGAGCTGTAATGAATCTGAAAAAAGAACTGGGCCTACTCGATGTCTTCTGCGTTGCCTCCGGAGCGATGATCAGTTCGGGCCTTTTCATCCTGCCGGGTTTGGCGCATGCCAAGGCCGGCCCAGCCGTGGTGGTTTCCTATTTTGTGGCGGGACTGCTGGCTATGACCGGCATGCTCAGCATTGCCGAACTGACCACAGCGATGCCCAAGGCGGGAGGGGATTATTTCTTTATTACGCGGGGCATGGGACCTGCGATCGGTACGGTTGCCGGATTGCTGAGTTGGTTCTCTCTCTCTCTGAAGAGTGCGTTTGCTCTGGTGGGTATGGCCGCCTTTGCCGGCCTGATCCTCCATGTGGAGATCCACGTCCTTGCCGTTCTGCTTTGTTTGCTCTTTATCTTTATTAATCTGATCGGCATCAAGGGAGCCGTTCGGATCCAGGTCGTGCTCGTCGCCGGGCTGTTGCTCCTGCTGTTCTTATACGTGGTCCGTGGTCTCCCTCAGGTGAACGTTCGCCATTTTGAGCCCTTCATCCCCAAAGGGTTCACTGCCGTTCTCTCCACGGCTGGTTTTGTTTTTGTATCTTACGGAGGGTTGCTGAAGGTGGCCAGTGTGGCCGAAGAAGTAAAGGACCCCGGCCGCAACATTCCCATGGGTATGCTTCTCTCGCTTCTGGTGGTCAGTATCTTCTATACGCTGGTCATTTTCGTGACCACCGGCGTGCTCACGGGGGCCGAACTCGACCGCTCGCTTACCCCTATTTCGGACGGCGCAGCTGTCTTTATGGGGCCATGGGGACGCAACCTTCTGAGCATCGCGGCAATCCTGGCTTTTGTCTCAACCGCCAATGCAGGCATCATGGCCGCCTCCAGATACCCGCTGGGGCTGAGCCGGGATGGATTGCTTCCCGCGTGTTTTGGGAGAGTTCATTCCCGTTACAAAACACCGCATGTCTCCATCCTGTTTACCGGCGCCTTCATGGTGGTCGCGTTGTTTCTGAAATTGGATATTCTGGTGAAGGCGGCCTCCACGGTCCTGATCCTCACCTACATCCTCTCCAATTTATCCATCATTGTGCTGAGGGAGAGTGGGCTTCAAAACTACCAGCCCAGTTTCCGGGCACCGCTTTATCCATGGGTTCAGCTGATCGGAATCATCGGATTTGGATTTCTGATTTTTGAAATGGGGAAAGAGGCGCTCTTGATCACTTCCATTCTGATCGGAGGCGGCGGGTGCGCATACTGGTTTTATGGCCGCAAGACCCATAGGGAATATGCGTTGCTCCATCTTATTGAACGAATAGTCGCCAAAGAACTTACGAATGGTTCGCTGGAGTCCGAACTCAAAGAGATCATTCAGGAGAGAGATGAGATTGTGAAGGATCGTTTCGATGAGATCATCGAGGGGAGTGTCGTTCTGGACATTGATCGCTCTTTGCCGGTTGAGGAAGGTTTTGGATTGATGGCAGATGCGATGGCGGAGAATCTTCACGTGCCTCCCTCTGTACTCCTGAGGTTACTCCTGGAAAGAGAGCAGGAGAGCAGCACGGCCATCAGCCCCGGGGTGGCGATCCCCCACATTCTCGTCGAGGGAACAGGGAGGTTCTGTATTCTCCTTGTTCGCTGCCGGGGAGGGATTGTGTTCTCGGAGTCGGCGCCTGATGTGCACACGGTTTTTGTCCTGGTGGGGACGCGGGATGAGCGGAATTTCCATCTTCGCGCACTGGCGGCGATCGCCCAGATCGTCCAGGGTCCTCATTTTGAAAAGAAATGGATGGCGGCGAAAAGTGAGGAGGGCTTACGCGATGTGGTTCTCCTTGGGAAACGAAGGCGGCAAGGTGGTGTTCATCGCTAGGGCGCCTTGGGATGAGGAAAAGGGGAGAAGCTATGAGTCGGATGTCGAAGCGGCTTGACGCGTTGAGGGAGCGGGGGGAGAAGGGATTCATCGCCTATATCACAGCGGGGGATCCGGATCTTACGACCACACGGCACTTGATTACAGCGTTTGAGGAGGTGGGGGTGGATGGCATGGAGCTGGGGGTGCCGTTTTCCGATCCCATGGCGGATGGACCGGTCAATCAACGTGCCGCGCAGCGGGCGCTTAAGGGAGGCACGTCGCTCAGGGATATACTGGAGATGGTGGGAGACTTGCGGAAAGAAAGCGCGATGCCGATCGATCTGTTCACTTATTTTAACCCGGTTTTTCAGTATGGAACGGAGCGATTTGTGGAGGATGCCGAACGTTTTGGGGTGGATGGCGCATTGGTGCTGGACGTGCCGCCGGAGGAATACGGAGAGGCGTTCAAGCAGAGCATGGACCAGGCCGGGCTGGATACCGTGTTTCTGTTGGCCCCGACCAGTACGGACGCGCGGATTCGATTGGTCTGTCAGTGGGCAACGGGATTCATCTATTACGTTTCGAGAACCGGAGTGACGGGAGAGCGGAATACGCTTGCTGCCAGTCTGCCCGCCATGGTGGACCGGATTCGATCACATACGGACAAACCCATTGGGGTGGGATTTGGCATTTCCGATCCCAGTCAGGTGCACGAGGTGGCGGCCTCCGCGGATGCGGTGATCGTAGGGAGCGCCATTGTGCGGCGGATTGAGGAGCGCGCCGGAGACCCCCAGTTGGTGGGTGAGGTAAGCCGATTTGTGGGGACATTGACCGCTCCGTTGAAGGGCAACGTTTGATTCTTTCACCGCAGAGACCGCCAAGGACGCAGAGAACTGCAAAGGCGAAGGCTGAGGTTTGGGTGAGGTTGAGATCCGGAAGCTCCGCTTTTCTTAACCTCAACCTGTCTTTCTCTGCGCGCTCTGCGGTAAGAGCATGAGATGGGAGGTACGAATGGAGATTTGCGGCTGGAGAGCGAAGATCGATGAACTGGATGAGATTCTGGTCGATCTGCTGAATCGGCGTGCGGAATATGCCCTGGAGATCGGCAGAATCAAGAAATGCCAGGGGGCAAATATGCACGTTCCTGAGCGGGAGGAGTGGATATTGGCCCAGGTTCAGCAGCTGAGCAAGGGACCTCTGGATGGAGAGGCCATAAGAAGGCTATTCGAGCGGATCATAGATGAATCGCGGCGGCTGGAGCGGGAATGTGTGGAGGAGGGGGCCTAAACCAGGTTCAGGCGAAGCTTTCAGGCAAGCTCTGGAGCTGGATGTCTTGGAAGGGGGGGATTGACGATGGTTGTGGTCATGGAGGCGCAGGCTACCGAGGATCAGATTCAGGCGGTGATTGGACTACTTGGGGAGCGGGGATTTGACATTCATCGCTCAACAGGGGTGACCCGTACGGTGATCGGGGCGATTGGGGATAAAACGGGTGTGGACGCGCGCGATTTTGAGGTGCTGCCGGGGGTGCACGAGGTGGTCCGGATCACGGAGCCCTTCAAATTGGTCAGTCGTACCTTCAGGCAGGAGGATACGGTCATCGAGGTGAAGGGGACCCATATCGGTGGCAAAGGAATAACGTTGATTGCGGGTCCGTGTTCGGTGGAGAGCCGGGATCAATTGATGACCATTGCGGAGCACGTGAAAAAGGCCGGAGCGCAGGGATTGCGAGGCGGCGCGTTCAAGCCCAGGACGTCACCGTATAGTTTTCAGGGGTTGGGCGAAGAGGGACTGAAGTATCTGCGCGAGGCGGGGGATCAGTTTGGGCTTTTTGTGGTGACGGAGGTGATGGATCGTGGGGACATTGCGCTCATTTCTGGGTACGCGGATGTGCTGCAGGTGGGGGCACGGAATATGCAGAACTATACGCTGCTGACGGAGCTGGGCAGGCAAGAAAAACCCGTCCTTCTCAAGCGGGGAATGGCGGCGACCGTGGAAGATTGGTTGATGTCCGCAGAGTATATTATGGCCGGGGGAAACCATCAGGTGATTCTCTGCGAGCGAGGCATCCGTACCTTTGAGAACTACACGCGCAATACGCTCGATATCAGTGCGATCCCGGTGGTACAGAAGCTCAGCCATCTTCCGATCATCGCGGATCCGAGCCATGGGACGGGCATACGGGATAAGGTGATTCCGATGGCGCGGGCCGCAGTGGCCGCCGGTGCGGATGGGCTGATGGTGGAGGTACACCACGATCCGGATCATGCGGAGTCGGACGGGGCCCAGTCGTTGCTTCCTGAGCAGTTTGAGGAGTTGGTCCGGGAAATCCGCATTATTGTGCAGGCGTTGGAGCGGGAGGTCTGAGAGTCACGCGTGTCCCGGTGACGGGGAGCGTGACCGGCAGAACGTGGCAGATACGGATTGCGGCAAGGGCGAGTTGCCCATGAGGCAGGCGGGGGAATAGGAACCCGGTAACCGAAGGTAAGGGCAGAATTGTCGAGCGAACCGGTGGCACCCAAGCATAAGGCAGATATTCACGATCTCGGTATTCCGGTGCGATCGGTCAACTGGGTGCGCTTGCACGCGGGGAGCAACCGGGAAGGCGCGCCCTGCATCTATGCGACGATGGGCCAGCAGGGCGATAACCTCTTCGTGCTGCAGATCGATCCTGAGACCGGCGGATTCCGACAATTTATCTCCAACGTGCCCGGCTCGAACTATCCGACCGCCACTCTGATGAGCCGCACCGGTCGTCTCTATGTCGGGTCGGCGTATGCCGGTCACCTGCTCTGTTTCGATCCCCAGAAGGATCGCTTCCAGGACCTGGGGGCCATTCACGCCGAAGCGGCCACCTTCCCCTGTCGCATGGACGAGGATGCCGAGGGACGGATCTGGATCGGCAGTTATGGGGCGGCTGACCTTACGAGCTATGATCCGGCAGCAGGGCAGTTTACCCGGCATGGACGGATGGATGCGGTGGATATGTACAATTATCCCTGGGTCAGCGCGGACGGCACGATCGCCTGCATGGTTCGGATGACCCGTCCCCATGTCGTGGTGTTCGATCCCCATACCGGGGAGCAGACCGTCGTGGGGCCGGTTGCGACCCAGGGAGAAGATGGTATTGAGCTTTTTCGCGGAAAGGATGGGCTGCTCTATATCGAGTCGAGCCAGGGGAATTATCGGATCGAGGGCAGGGACGCGATTTCTGTCGCCGTGCTCCCGGACCCCACAGACGAACCCGCTCTTCCGGGTGGCACGACGTTTGGCTTTGTCGATGCGGACCAACAGCGCAACCGGATGCTTGAAATCCGAAGCCCCGATGGGGCGGGCCAAACCTTCGAATTGGACTACGAGTTGAGTGGAAGCGAGATCTTCTACGTCCACGCCGGGCCCGATGGAAAGATCTATGGGTCCAGTGTGCTGCCGCTTCATCTGTTCCGGTACCATCCAAATGACGGGGAACTGATCGACCTGGGCAAGTGTTCTACGGCTGATGGAGAGGCCTACTCGATGGCCAACCTGGATGGGAAGCTCTACATCGCGGCGTATCCGGGTGCCACGCTCTCTGTGCATGATCCAACCCTGCCCTTCCATTTTGGCCCTCAGCCGGGCGATTCCCCACGAGACCTCGGCCGCATCGACGACCTTTCCTTCCGCCCCCGGTCCACACTGGCCGGTCCTATGGGACGTATCTGGACCGCGTCCATTCCGGACTATGGGCGATGGGGCGGCCCTCTTTCCTGGTATGATCCCAAAACCGAAGAAAAGCATGCCTACTACCGGATCTGTGGGGATGCCAGCTGCTACACGCTGGCCTGGCTCACATCCCGGAATCTGATCGCGGTCGGCACCACGATTCGGGGGGGGAGCGGCACCGAGCCGAAGGTGCATCAGGCGGTGCTCTTTCTCTGGGATTATCAGGCCGCGGAAAAAGTCTGGGAAGGTACGCCGGATCGTCCGGTCACCTCCGTAAACGCCCTGTTGGCAGGGCCCAACGGAAGGCTCTACGGCACCATACAGGGAGCCGACGGGCCGGAGCTTTTCGTGTTCGATCCTGTGGCACGTGCCTTCATCCACCGTTTGGGGCTCCCGCCGGGCGATCCGCTTGATCTGGGGCTGCAGAACGGTCCCGATGGGAAGATATACGGGTTTACCACGGGCTGTATCTATCGCCTGGATCCGGATTTGCTGTCCGCGGAGACGGTGCTTTACCAGGAGGATGGAATTACAGTAGCGGGCCCCATACTGGGTCGAAACATCTATTTTGCCGCGGGACATCGACTGCAGATGGCAACGATCTTCTGATGGCAACTGGACGATCGATCGCGAATGGCAAGCGAAAGAACCAGCAAAGGCAGGGGGCGAACTCATGGCACCAACATGCGCTGTGCGTATTCAGGATCTCGGTGTTCCGGTCCGATCGGTCAACTGGGTGCGCTTGCACGCCGGGCGCAATGGGAAGGGTGCGCCCTGTATCTATGCGACGATGGGCCAGCAGGGGGATAACCTCTTCGTATTGCAGATCGACCCCGAAACCGCCGACCTTCGGCAGTTTGTCTCCAAGGTGCCCGGCTCAAACTATCCGACCGCGACTCTGATGAGCCGCACGGGTCGCCTCTATGTCGGATCGGCATATGCCGGCCATCTGCTTTGTTTTGATCCCGAAACGGACCGCCTCCAGGACCTGGGAGCGATTCACCCCGAAGCGGCCACCTTTCCCTGCCGTATGGACGAGGATGCCCAGGGGCGAATCTGGATTGGGAGTTATCCGACGGCTGATCTGACGAGTTACGATCCGGCTGATGGACAATTTACCCGACATGGCCGGATGGACGCGGTGGATATGTACTCTTATCCCTGGGTCAACACGGACGGCACGATTGCCTGTAAGGTTCGGGCAACGCGCCCTCACGCGGTGGTGTTCGACATCCAAACCGGCGAAAAGACCGTCGTCGGACCGGTTGTTACTCAGGGCGCAGATACCCTCGAACTTTTTCGTGGCAGCGATGGGCTGCTTTACATCCAGTCGAGCCAGGGAAATTATCTGATCCAGGGGAGGGAGGCGGTTCCTGTCTCAGTGCTCCCCGATCCCACAGCCGATCCGGCTCTGCCGGACGGCAAGATGTTTGACTTTATCGATGCGGACGAACAGCGAAATCGGATGCTCGAAATCCGAAGCCCGGACGGGGCGGGCCAAATCTTCGAATTGGACTACGAGTCCAGTGGGAGCCGAATCTTCTACGTCCATGCCGGGCCCGATGGCAAGATCTATGGGTCCAGTTTTCTACCGCTCCATCTGTTCTGCTACAATCCAGAGGGCGGGGACCTGGTTGACCTGGGCAGGTGTTCCACGGCCGGTGGAGAGGCCTACTCGATGGCCAACCTGGATGGACAGCTCTATATCTCGGCGTATCCGGGTGCCACGCTCTCCGTGTATGATCCGACCCGGCCCTTTCATTTTGGCCCTCAGCCGGACGATACCCCGCGCGATCTGGGTCGCATGGACGATATTTCCTTTCGTCCCCGGTCCACATTGGCAGGTCCTATGGGACGCATCTGGACCGCGTCCCTTCCGGACTATGGACGATGGGGCGGCCCGCTTTCATGGTATGATCCGAAAACCGAAAAAAAGCATGCCTACTACCGGATCTGCGGGGATGCCAGCTGCTACACCCTTGCCTGGCTCAAACCCGAAGGAGTGATCGCGGTCGGCACCACCGTTCAAGCGGGAACCGGAACCGAGCCGAAGGTGCATCAGGCGGCGCTTTTTCTCTGGGATTACCAGGCCGCGGAAAAGGTGTGGGAAGGGATGCTGGATCGCCCAGTCTCCGCCGTAAACGCGTTTTCCGTCGGGCCCGATGGAAGGCTTTACGGCACCATCCAAGGCGAGGGCAGGCCCGAGCTCTTCGTGTTCGATTCCAAGTCGCGCGCTTTTGTCCACTCCTTGCCGCTCCCGTCCGGCGATCCGCTTGATCTGGGGTTGCAGACCGGTCCGGATGGGAGGATCTACGGGTTCACCACCTCCTGTATCTATCGCCTGGATCCGGCCTCGCTGTCACTGGAGATCCTTCTTCACCAGGAGGATGCCTTTGCGGTGGCGGGCCCGCTGATCGGTCGCAACATCTATTTTGCCAAGGGTCATCTTTTGCGCTTGGCAACGATTTTGTGATACCAGCCGGAGGATGGATGCAAAAGGGGGCGGATACTGCCGATGCGCCCAGCCCTGTTCGGAGGACTGGTGGGGTCGGAGGGGAAATAATAGATCAGAACCTGGGCATCTGCTATTGACAACGGAATGAGAACATGTTATCTTTTGCCACCGATTACGCTCTGACAGGGCGTGGAGCGGGCCCCGGTCTTGGGGGTGAGGAAGGACCGGTGGGTGGGGAGATGCGCCATTCTCGTCGGATACTCCTCGGAAAATGAGGCCTCAAACGTAAAATGAACCCCATAAGGGCGGATTTATGAGCGACAAAAAACGCGCATTTGCGATCGGAGCGCATCCGGACGACGTTGAGTTTATGATGGCAGGTACGCTGATCCTGCTCCAGGAAGCGGGTTATGAACCGCACATCATGACCGTGGCCAACGGATCGTGCGGTACGGCCGAGCATGCCCGGGAGGAGATCATTGCAGTGCGGAAAAAGGAATCCGAGTGTGCGGCAGCCCTGATCGGGGCCACGTATCATCCGGGTCTTGTGGATGACATTCAGGTATATTATACACCGGACTTGGTGGCAAGGGTGGGGGCAGTGATTCGGGAGGTCTCCCCGGAGATCGTACTCGTTCCCTCCCCGGACGACTATATGGAGGATCACCAGAACACCAGCCGCCTTGCCGTGACGGCCTTGTCTTGTAAGGGAATGCGGAATTTTACGACCGATCCGATGCGGGCGCCCGTCGCCGGGGATTGTTTTCTCTATCATGCCTTGCCCTACGGGCTCTGCGATGGCTTGCGGCGACCGGTTGCGCCGGAGTTCACCGTAGATATATCAGAAACGGTGGACCAAAAAGAGGCGATGCTGGCGTGTCACAAAACGCAGCAGAACTGGCTGGATGTGAGTCAGGGACTCAATGTCTATCTGGAGACCATGCGGGAGATGTCCGCTGAGGTGGCCCGGAGGTCAGGGATGACGGGGGCCTATGGGGAGGGATGGCGTCGGCACCTGCATCTGGGGTTTTCGGAGCAGGATGAGGATCGGCTCGCAACGGTGCTTGCGCACAAGGTTTGTCGGGTCGGCGCGCCGTCTCGGCAGACGATGTGAGGCATAGACAGTGGTGCAACGCCCAAATCGATTGGCTCTTCTCGAAGGTGACTATCGTCCGATGACATCGAACTATGCGGTGGAAACGAGTCAGCTGACCCGATCATTCGGGAATCGGGACGCGGTTCGGGAGCTCACCTTGGCGGTGGCGCCTGGGGAGATATTCGGGCTTTTGGGTCCCAATGGATCGGGCAAGACGACCACGATTCGGATGCTGTTGGGCCTGATTGCCCCCAGTTCGGGGGAGGCGCACGTTTTGGGGTGCGATGTGAAATCCGCATCCCAACAAATCCGGGAGCGGACGGGTGCACTGATGGAGCACGATGGGCTCTACGAAAGGCTGTCCGCACGGGAAAATCTGTCCTATTTTGCGCGGATCTACGGTATCGGGAAAGATGCGGAGCGCACCCGAATTTCCGAACTGCTGCACGGCATGGGACTGTCCGATCGCGGCGATGAACCCGTGTCCAGGTGGTCCAAAGGGATGAAGCGCAAGCTGGCAATGGCGCGGGCGCTGGTGCATGATCCCCGGATGGTGTTTCTGGACGAACCCACCTCCGGGCTGGATCCTCTGGGCGCCAAGGAGGTTCGGGATACCATCCGGAAAATGGCGGGCGAGAGTGGAAAAACCTTTTTCCTGTGTACGCACAATCTGAACGAGGCAGAGCGGTTGTGTTCCCGGGTCGGGGTGCTCCACCGGGGAAAACTCATTGCGTGCGGGGGACCGGAGGAAATCCGGGCCGATGTGAGTTGTCCCGTCATACGGTTGGGAGTTCGCGGGGCAAACGGGGGGATGCGGGCCGATATTGGAGCGCTGGCGTTCGTAAAATCCGTGAAGATAAGCGGGGAAGAGGTCGTGGTGGAGTTGGACGATCTTTCCCGGACCGGCGAGGTCGTGCGCTTTTTGGCCGGGCGCGGTGCCGATATTTACAGGGTGGAGCCGGTGCAGCGGTCGTTGGAGGAGGTGTTTTTGGAGTTGGTGGGGGGAGAGTGAAAGGACAAGGCTGAAGATGAGGTGGAGAAAGGGGTCTTCCATTTCGGACGAATATGAACCAGGCTGGCGTCCTTATCCGCTATGGGGGAGGGTTCCTCCGTCCCCCAAGCCGCGGTTGTGGGTGAATGCTCTCCTGCTTGCGGCCACCATTTTAACGACGATGGCGGCCGGTGCCATGCAGTCTGGTGTGAACATCCTGGCACGCCCGGAGTTGCTGGTCAAGGGAATTCCCTTCTCGGGTACGCTGCTTCTGATTCTGGGGGTGCACGAGACCGCACATTATGTCGCAGCCAGGCAGTGGGGTGTTCGAGCTACCCTGCCGTATTTCATCCCCATGCCGACGTTCATCGGCACATTGGGCGCGTTTATCAAAATCCGGTCTCCGATCCCAAACCGCAATGCCCTGTTAGACATGGGAGTTTCCGGTCCGTTGACGGGCTTTGCGGTGGCGACGGTCCTCTCAGCGGTCGGATTGGCCCGGTCCGAGGTGATCCAGATACCGGAGGCAGTGCATGGGGGCACGTTCTTTTTAGGGAATTCGCTGCTGTTTTCCTTCCTCACCCGCGTGGTGGTCGGAAATCTCCCCGAGGGGGCCGATCTGATGCTTCATCCGGTGGCTTTTGCGGGTTGGATCGGGCTGTTTGTGACCGCAATCAACCTGCTTCCCGTCGGGCAATTGGACGGCGGGCACGTCATCTACGCCCTGTTTGGGCAACGGCACCGGGTGATCGGCAGGGGGGTGCTGCTTGCGCTCGTTCCCCTGGGGATTTTCTGGCAGGGATGGTTCGTGTGGGCGTTTTTGCTCCTTGTGGTGTTGGGGATGAAGCATCCACCGCCCAGTGACGGATACCAGCCGCTGGACCCCCGCAGGCGACTTATGGGGTTCGCGGCCATCGGGGTGTTCCTGCTGAGCTTTACGCCAGTGCCTTTTCGTTTCGGGTAAGGGGTCACCCACGCTGAAGACGGGTGGGTTGTGGGGCGGCAAAACTGCACGGCAATGGGAGCGAAAGGAAATGCTAGACACGACTTGGCGGCTTGGCCTTTTCGGCCTTGTTTCTTGCACGATGTTTCTGGTGGGGATGTGGGGATGCGAGTATCCCTTTTCCACCCGAACGCCCCAAGACCCGGAGAAGCCCAGGCCCTATACGCTTCAGTCTCCAACGACTCCGGAAACGGCCATGAACAATTTCAGGATCGTGTATGAGTATGCCTTGAGTCCAGTGGATCACATGGATGGTCTGAGCCAGGATTTTCATTTTTCGCCCGATCCGGTGGATTCGCTTAAGTATCTGGAGACATTTATGGAACCATGGGGCCGGGACCGGGAGGAGCAGTTTACGGCCAACCTGTTCGATCGAATCGTCTCCGATCCCAATCCCAGGGCGCTTTCACGCTTCAATGAGATCGTTGCTGATGTGGGTGGGGAGGCCGAAGCCTACTTCGAGTATGAGTACAGATTGGGGTTCAAAGACAGGAAGGATGAGTCCCTCAAGACGGCTGAGGGGAAAGCCCGTCTCTATCTGCGAAAAGGCGAAGACGGAAATTGGGCGCTCTACCGTTGGGTGGACGAAATATCCGATGGGGCTATTGATACTTGGGGAGCGCTCAGAGCGCAATACTGAGCATGAGGAAAGAACAACGGGCATCCTGTCCCCATGTGGTTGGGTGGCGTCATCCTAATTACTCATTTAGAGTCAGGAGGTTATTATGATCTATAAGAGGAAGACTGGCTCGCTGTGGTGGGCTTCTTCGGTTATGGCGATGCTGTTTGCAGCGTGTGGGATCTTTTCTCCTGAGACCATCATCATCGAGGAGCCGCCCATGATTCTCCCGCCCTTCACGTCGCCGGAGAACGTGTTCGAGAATCTGGACTATGCGATGAACTATAAGGATATCGAACTGTACGAAGATCTGTTGGATGAGAACTATCGTTTCCTGTCCCCATCCCAGACGGACACGCTGGATATCGACTGGGCAAAGACGATAGACGTGACTCTGGTGGGACGCGCGTTCGACTATTTCGACAAGATCGAGTACGAGTTGCTGGGAACAGGAGCACACTGGATCGAGTATGGCAGCGACATCGCCCCAGAGGATGCCGTGGAAATCTCGGACAAGCACCCCGACGAGAACTGGGAGGTCTTTCGGCGTCCGGTAACCATGTATCTGTTGGATGATACCGGGACCGTGGGATTTTTCGTTCAGGTGGATTTTGAGTTCAAGATGAGAAAACAGAAGGATTCGATCACCGGAGAGCCGATCCTGGATACCGAGACCGGCGCCCAGATCTGGAAGATCGTGCTATGGACCGAATACACAGGGGGATGAGGGGGTGTTGAGCAAATGAAGTCGAATGGGGAGATGCCCGAAGCGCTGCTGCTGCAGGAATTGGAGTCGGTCGCAGAGCGGTTGGACCTGGCTGTGGGGTACGGTTCACTCGAGGGAAAAGGGGGTCTGTGTCGGTATGGGGGTGCGACCCATCTGATCCTCAACCAGTCCCTTTCCGTTTCGGAGCGGGTTGAGGCGTTTCTCTGTGCACTGCGTCGGTTGGATCTGGATGCCGTATTCCTGAGGCCCAGGATTCGGGAGATGATCGAGGGGACGGGCACCAGGAAAGGATCTGACGAGATCCCCTGAAGGGCGTATGGTTGGAGCCGTCTGTGATGATTCACTCAGGTAAGCTGGGTCCCCCAGGGGAGCCCACTGCGGGCTCCCGATCCCCGAATGCCGCCCGGAAAAGCCAACCGAACACTCACGTCCTGCCCAATCCTGCTCCGTTCCCCGAATGAGTCAACAACCCGCTGTTTATCCGGCCTGCACGAGGTTCCCCCCTTCGCCCGCTATCCAGAAACGTGCTTTTCTTCGAACTGAGGGAATGGAGAAAGCTCAGGATCAAAGCGTGTTCAGGCTTCTGGAAAAGGCGTTTCCCGACAGTGGAAGAGGGTGAGCGATCTGCTGGATGGGGAGGCGATACGCGCCTGGATAGAAGGAGCAGCGTTGCACCTCATCGACATCCACACCCACTCCTTTGCCGACCCGATCGCTCGTAGAGCCATCGAGGCTTTTGAAAAATCCACCGGCACCCAGGCACACCTGAGCGGCACGACCTCCGACCTGAGGCGTTCGATGGAGAAGACGGGAATCGTTCTCTCCGTGATCCAACCCATTGCCACCAAACCTGCTCAGGTGCGGGCCATCAACACCTGGGCAGGGGAAATCAGCGGAGATGGGCTCCTCCCCTTCGCCACACTCTATCCCGGCCAGTCGGACTGGGAAGCGGAAGTCGAGGAGATCAGATGCGCGGGTTTTAAAGGTGTGAAGTTGCATCCCGACTATCAGGAATTCGATCCCGACGACCGGGCTCTTTTTCCGATGTACGAAAAACTTCAGGCGGAGGATCTGATCGTTCTGATACACGCCGGGGACGACATGAGTTTCCCCCCGCCCGGGCGCGCCACACCCAAGCAGGTTTCCAGCCTCGTCGGGCATTTTCCGGATCTGAGGATTATCGTTGCCCACCTCGGTGGGTTCAGGATGTGGGATGCGGTGGAGGAATACCTGGTGGGGAAGGACGTCTATCTGGATACATGCTACACTGTTGGTTTTCTGGAAACCAAGCGGATCACACGGATTATGGAGCGCCATGGATTCGAGCGCATCCTTTTTGGCACGGACTCTCCGTGGAAGGATCAAAAGGAGGAGATCGATCATATCGCCCGTTTGGCCATTCCCGACGAAGCGAAATGCCAGATTCTGGGCGGAAATGCAGCGCGCCTGCTGGACTTGAGGTTCCCGCAAGAACAGATCAAGTCAAGCTGATTCCCGTCACCTCTGCGCTCAAAGAGCCCCTCAGGACGGAACTCCCTATCGGAGATTTTCTATCAAGAGAAAGAGAAAGTGCGGGGGTGAGAAAGCGAGAAAACCCCTCCGTTGTCGGGAACATCTCTGTTTCCATCCCCCAGGCCCTATTCACGACCTATCAGGTGGCCCAGAAAAATGCCAGCTAATCTAACACCGCCGTATCATAAAGCCGAAGAGCGCTTTCGTCAGGCCGAGACTCCCGAAGACAAGATCAAAGCGCTTCGGGAGATGTTTGCGGTGATGCCCAAACATAAGGGCACCGATCATCTTCAGGCTGACCTCAAGAAGCGCATTGCCCAGCTTACCCGGGAAGCGCAGCAAAAGCCCCAGATCGCACGGGCGGACTCCAAAGACCACGTGGTTCGGGAAGGGGCGGGCCAGGTGGCGCTGGTGGGGATTCCCAACTCCGGGAAATCCTCCATCGTGGCCTCTCTGACCCACGCGCACGCCAAAGTGGCGGAGTTCCCCATGTCCACGTTTGATGCCTTGCCGGGCATGATGCCGTTTGAGGACATCCAGATTCAATTGATCGATCTGCCGCCTCTGTCGGAAGCCTACACGCCGTCGTGGGTGTATAATGTCATCCGAACGGTGGATCTGATCTTGTTGACCGTGGATCTTTCGATGGAATCGCCGGAGGAGCAGGTATTGACGCTTATGGGATTCTTGGAGGACGCCCATATGAGCCTGATCGGAGGGGATGGGGCGGAGGACTTTGGCGCATCCGTGCTTGAAAAGAGAACGCTTTTTGTCGGAACCAAGTACGATGCCGAGGGTGCGGGAAGTCGATTGGAGGAACTCTCAGGACTATACGGGGAGGAGTTCCGAATTGTGCCCGTTTCCGTGGAGGCCGGCGTGCACGTGGAAAGTATGAAGCGGGCCCTCTTCGAGGGACTTCATGTGGTTCGCATTTATACGAAGATGCCGAGGAAAGAACCGGATATGGCGATGCCCTATGTGCTCCCTGTGGGCAGCACGGTGGTGGATGTGGCCCAGGCCATCCATCGGGAGTTGGTGGGTCGGCTCAAATATGCCCGGATCTGGGGATCGGAGAAATATCAGGGACAGCAGGTGCAGCGGGACTACGTGGTGGCGGATGGAGATGTGATCGAAATGCACATGTGAATCTGGGATTTCGGAGGGCCGATTCCGAATCGAAAATCCTGCGATCCGGAATCGGCTTATCCCTCCTTGAACACCTCGGTTGATTCAATGCGTGGGTATCTCCGACGTATCTGGGAACCCCGTTGCACCTGCACCCAGCCTGCGCGCTAAGAAACGTCCCCCTTCCCAAACACCAGCTGCTTCCCATGCACCGCCATCAGAATGGTCTCCCCTTCGGAAAAGGCGCGCTCCAAGAGCGAGATGGCCAACGGATTTTCCACCTGATGCTGGATCACCCGCTTGAGCGGACGGGCCCCGTAAATCGGATCGAAGCCCCATTCGGCCAGAAGCGCCATGGCCTCGTCGGTGGTCTCGAGCCGAACCTTCGCCCGTGCTTCCACGCGCTGGGCCAGAAGCTGCACCTGCTTCCGAACGATCTGTTCGATGTGCGTCCTCGACAGGGTGTGGAACACGATAATGTCGTCGAGCCGGTTCAAAAATTCCGGTCGGAAGCTCTGGCGCAGGAGTTCCATTACGCGCTCGCGCATTTGCACCTGATTTTCACCCCCGAACTCCTGAATGATCGGACTGCCGAGGTTGGAGGTCATGATGACCACCGCGTGCTTGAAGTTGATCGTGCGCCCCTGTCCGTCTGTCAAGCGACCGTCGTCCAGAAGCTGAAGCAGCACGTTGAACACATCGGGATGGGCCTTTTCCACCTCGTCGAACAGGATCACCTGATAGGGACGCCGCCGCACGGCTTCGGTCAGCTGCCCGCCCTCGTCGTATCCCACGAATCCCGGAGGCGCCCCGATCAGCCGGGACACCGAGTGCTTCTCCATATACTCGGACATGTCCATCCGGATGATCGCATGCTCGTCGTCGAAGAGAAACTCGGCCAGGGCGCGGGCCAATTCGGTCTTTCCCACGCCGGTGGGTCCGAGGAACAGAAACGAACCGATGGGACGGTTCGGATCCCCGAGTCCGGCCCGGTTTCTGCGCACCGCGTTGGACACCGCTTCCACCGCTTCCTCCTGGCCCACCAGGCGTTCGTGCAGACGCGCCTCCATATGCGTCAGCTTCTCGATCTCCCCTTCCAGAAGCCGGGAAACGGGAATGCCCGTCCACTTCGCGACCACATCCGCCACATCTTCCTCATCGACTTCCTCCTTGAGCATTTGCTGGTCCTTCTGGATCGTCTTGAGCGCCTCGCTCTTTTCCCCCAATTCCTTCTCCAGCGCCACCTGCTCGCCGTATTTCAGTCGGGCCGCGCGCTCATACTCCCCTTTTCGTTCCGCCTCCTGCTCCTCAATTCTGATCGCCTCGATACGCTCCCGGAGTTGCTGAATGTGCGTGACGATCTCTTTCTCCCGGAGCCAGTGGCTTCGAAGTTCGGATCGTGCCTCGTTCAGATCGGCCAGTTCCTTCTCCACGGGTTTCAATCGCTCTTTTGCATCCTTCTCCCGCTTGAGTGCCTCCCGCTCGATCTCCAGCTGGCGGATCCGTTTCTCAATACGATCCAGTTCCTCGGGCATGCTGTCAATCTCTATACGAAGCTCCGCGGCCGCCTCGTCCACCAGATCAATGGCCTTGTCCGGCAGGAACCGGTCGGAGATATACCGCTCCGACAGCGTGGCAGCCGCCACCAGCGCCGAATCCGAGATCCGAACCCCGTGATGGATCTCGTAGCGCTCCTTTAGCCCCCTAAGGATGGAGATGCTCTCCTCCACCGAAGGCTCGCCTGCCACGATGGGTTGGAATCGTCTTTCCAGGGCCGCATCCTTTTCGATGTTTTCTCGATATTCCTTGAGGGTGGTGGCGCCGATGCAGCGGAGTTCCCCTCGCGCCAAGGCGGGTTTGAGCATATTGGAGGCATCCATTGCTCCGCCCACAGCCCCGGCTCCGACGAGGGTGTGCAGCTCGTCAATAAAAAGCACGACCGATCCGGCGGCCTGCTCCACCTCCTTGATCACCGCCTTCATCCGGTCCTCGAACTCCCCCCGGTATTTCGCTCCGGCGATCATCGCGCCGAGATCCAGCGCGACCACACGTCTATTTTTGAGGGATTCCGGCACGTCCCCGGCTATGATTTTCTGCGCCAGGCCCTCCACGATGGCGGTCTTGCCCACGCCCGGCTCGCCGATAATCACCGGGTTATTCTTGGTGCGGCGGCTCAATATTTTGATCACGCGTCTGATCTCGTCGTCCCGTCCAATCACCGGGTCCAGTTTTCCGGTGCGTGCCAGCTCGGTGAGATCCCGGCTGTATCGTTCCAATGCCTGGTACTTTGACTCTGGGTTGGGATCGGTTACGCGCTGTGTACCTCGGATTTGGGTCATTGCTCCGTAGATCCGATCCTTCGTGGCGCCAAATTCTTTGAGCACGTCGAAGGCCTTCGTGCCTTTCACCTCAGAGAGGGCGATGAGCAGATGCTCCACGCTGACGTATTCATCCTTGAGACGCTGCGCCTCGGACCAGGCCTTCTCCAGCACCTGATTGAGTGAGTTGGAAATGTGGCGTTGTGCAGCGCCTCCGTATGCCTTCGGCATCCGATCCAGTTCCTGAGTCACACGGCTTGCCAGCGCCTCGGGCTTGACGCCCACCTTGGACAGGATGTTTTTCGCCAGGCCCTCTTCCTGCTCGAGAAGCGCCATCAGCAGATGTTCCGCATCAATCTGGCTGTGACTCTGATCCTGAGCGATGCGCTCGGCCTCCTGAAGGACTTCCTGGGATTTTTCCGTCAATTTGTCCAGTCTCATATTTTTCTCCTTCCTTTGTGGATGCATGACGCGCCACCAAGACACGCGAAAATAACCACCGCAGTCAAGCCCCAACCCGGCGATCCAACCGCGGATTACACGGATTCTGCGGATTTGAGAACTCGCAACCGCGGATTACACGGATGTGGCAGATTCCAGAACACCCAACCGCGGATCACGCCGATCTGGCGGATTTCAACACGCAAACAAGATGCACAAACCGGGTTTCATGGGGTGATTTTGCCGAAGGTGGGGGTCAGGAACCGTGGACTTTCGTGGTGTGATCTTCTTGTAGATTATAAGCAATACGCGTGCCAAGTTCCTCCGGGTTGGGATGAAATGGCTCACCACGCTCCCGGTATGGACCGTAGGGCACTTGGAGAAGTGAGAAATGGGAAATTCACGCATGGGCACTTCGGCGGAAGTGAGTCAGTATGGCGGGAGGTCTTCGGACCGGCATATCTTCTTCTGTCGAAATGGAGATGGTGTGCCACAGTGGCAGTCCGGTCGAAGGAGCGAGGGAAACCTTGTCTTCGCCGTTTGCAGCGCGGCCATCATCCGGCCTTGAACGCTGTGATCCTGACATTCCCATGGGTCGTGCGAAGTGTAATCTCTCCCTCTCCCGATCCTACGATCCCTTCCAGC
>JAZDJA010000177.1:0-2220 GCA_043804415.1 Candidatus Latescibacterota bacterium
TCATCCCCATGCGGGCACTGGCTTTGGGATCTCCCAGGCGCTTTCCCACACACTGGATGAGAGCGGCCGTTTTGACTACAGGGAGCACAACGACCGGTATTGTGAACTGTTCCAGTTTGCTTACAACGGCGAAACGTTCACTATCACCCACAAAGAGCGGGTCCACATCGAGACGCTCTTCTCAGAGTGCGCGTTTTCCGGGCTGGCACTCTCCAACGCGATCTCGGATGGCGAAGATCTGCTTTTTTGCATGACCGCAAAAGGGGACCCAACCGCGGTGGATGGCGTCACGCGCTGGCGAAAGGGGAAATGCGGCTGGCGTCCGATTTCGTTTGTTCCCGTGACGGATAACAGAGCGGGAGACCTGGGAGCATGGGTGTGTGGCGGCGAGGCGAGCATGATCCGGGATGCGGACGGGAGTCTGCTTTTCTCCGCACGCAGCAGCGGAGCGGCCAATTTCGATGCAGCCGTATGGCGCTCTGCCGACGACGGGGAGACGTGGAAGCAGGTGATCTACCGAAAAGACTGCCGGTCCCGATCTCCCGTTTCCATCAATCAAGCTGCCGATGGCACGCCATTTGTGGCTGCCAACCTGCCTCCCCTTGAACGCACGCGTGAAGTGCTCTGCTACTGGCCGCTCAATGAGACCCGGACGGACTTTAAGGAATGCCGGATCGCACGGGATCTGCCCTCCGAATTTGGCCCGGCCCCGAGCGGCTCCTGGTGGCGCATCGACCATCCCACTTCGGCAATCGTGCAACTTTCGGACGGTGCGTGGCACAGCCTGTTGGCCTATCGCATCGTGGACAATGGGGAGATCGAGAGCGACGCGGGCCCGCCGCCGCAGACAGGGTGTTATGTGGAGGAGGTATTTTCCGGCGGGGAAGCGATCCCGGCGTGGCGATTCTAGAGCAAAATCCTGGCAGGAATGCATGCACCCGAGCGGGGAAAGGAATCCAGGAACATGACACCAGAGAAAGCGGACTTTTTTGTCGCTCCGGACGGCCGCGATGATTGGTCCGGAAAGCGATCTGCACCCGACCCGAATGCGATGGACGGGCCTTTTTGGTCCCTGTCCCGTGCGCAGCAGGCGGTGCGAGCACGCAAGCGAGACGACCCCAATCGCGCCAATTCGATCGTTGTCCAGATTCGAGGCGGGAGGTATCCACTCGACGCCCCCTTGCGTTTTGCGCCTGAGGACTCCGGCACCGCACAAGCGCCGGTCATCTACCGGGCATTCCCCGGCGAAGACCCGGTTCTCAGCGGGGGCCTTCGCATCAAGGGATGGCAGGAGACGGAAACGGGGTGGTGGCAGGCCCATCTGCCGGAAGTCGAAAACGGGCAGTCGAATTTCACCCAGTTGTTTGTGGAGAACCAACGGCGCTATCGCACCCGACTGCCCAGGGAGGGATATGCCTTTATCGCAGAGGAGATACCGCCCACTCCCGGTTCAGAGGGCAAAGGGTTTGACCGCTTCGGCTTTCATGACGGAGACCTGCGCAGCGACTGGCACAACCTTTCTGATGTGGAAGCGCTCTGTTTCCACATCTGGGAGATGTCCAGGATGCGGCTTGCCCACGTGGATGAGGAAGAGCGCATAGCCACCCTGACCGGTCCCACATGTCGCCCTGAGTATTATGCGGCGCTTTTCAAGGGCAATCGCTTTCTGATCGAAAATGTGCGGGAGGCGCTGGAAACCCCGGGACAATGGTATCTGGACCGCGCAAGCGGGATACTGACTTACATCCCCATGCCCGGGGAGACGATTGAGACCACTTGTGTCATCGCGCCCCGAGTGGAACAGTTGCTGTTGCTTGAGGGAGAGGTGAAGAATCGGGATTGGGTGCAGCACATTCGTTTTGAGGGGATTACCTTCGCGCACGCCAACTGGACGACGCCGACGGGTGGGCATTCATGTCCCCAGGCCGAACATGCGCTGGGAGCAGCCCTTTATGCGGAAGGCGCACGCCACTGTTCCTTCATAGGTTGCACCATCAAACATGTGGGGCAATACGCGCTGGAATGGGCCGAAGGATGCCGGGATAATCTTGTCGAGCGCTGCACCTTGACCGATCTGGGCGGCGGCGGGATAAGGCTCGGACCCAGTTGTCAACCCGAGGATCCCTCCGATGGCCCCGACGAGGAGGCGGTCTCCGGGCATCAGACGATTCGCGACTGTTTGATCGCGCATGCCGGACGACTGCATCCCGGCGCGATCGG
>JAZDJA010000178.1:0-24921 GCA_043804415.1 Candidatus Latescibacterota bacterium
CCTCGGAGCGGGCATCCTGCTGGATCGCATCATCGCCTCCGTGCAGCTGGCGCAGGCGGAGGCCAATCACGTGGATGCGCTCTACAACTATATGTTGGGGAAGGCGCGCCTGAAAAAAGCGATGGGGGTGCTGATCGAGGAAGACGCCCTGCTGGATTGACATTTCGACTATGCGTGCACCTGCCTAACAGCCGATCCCGGACCATCTCGGCGCAGTGCCCTTCCTTCACGGGAGCCTGTCATGCGTACCCTGGAAACAGACGCCTTGCTCATCCACAAAGCGAAACCAGAAACGAAAAGGAGACTATTATGCGAAGTGGGACCCCCTCGGCACTTTATCTGCTCGTGTGTTTCGTGATAATGGGAACCGGGATTACCTGCGGAGGCAAGAACGATCCGAAAACGGACACCGGAAAGGACAGCAAAGCGGATTCGACGCAGGCAGACACCACACAGGCCATGGAAGATACGACCGGTCAGGCTAAGAAAAAGCAGAGGGAAGCGGAATCGGTTCCGGTGCGAGCCATCGAGGTGCGTCTCGGCGACATTTCCTCCTATCTCCTCTTCAGTTCCACGGTAGAGGTCGAACAGAACGTGGACGTATATGCCCAGGGAACGGGATTGGTCGAGCGGGTGAATGTGGAGGAGGGGCATCGTGTCGGAAAGGATCAGATTTTGGCGGAGTTGGACGACGACGAGGCGCGCCTTACCGAGGCGAAAGCCCGCGTTTCCCTCAAGAAACTTAGAAGCGATTTTGCACGCATCAAGGACTTGTATGAGAAGGACCTGACCAGCAGAGAGCAATACGAGAATTCGGCCTTTCAGATCGAGGAGGCGGAGATCGAATGGGAACGGTCCAAGCTCGTGTTGGATCACACGAAGATCCGGGCCCCCATCCCGGGGGTCATCTCGGAGCGGACGGTCAAGCTCGGGGATCGGGTGCAGGCCAGCACCAAGCTCTTCTCCGTCGTGGATACCGACAGCCTGCTTGCCAAAGTGTATGTCCCCGGCAAAGACGCTTCGTCCCTGCGCCCCGGTCAGCAGGCTGTGGTCACGACCGATTTTATGCCGGACGCCGAGTTCTCCGGCTGGATTGACCGCATCAGCCCGGTGGTGGATCCCCAGAGCGGTACCTTCAAGGTCACCGTAGGGATCGACAAAGGGGGTGAGAATCTTCTGAAACCGGGCATGTTCGTCAACGTCAGGATCATCACCGACACGCACCGCGGCGTTCCCGTGGTTCCCAAAAACGCCATGGTGTATGACGGCGGTCTGCGCTATGTCTTTGTCGTGCGCGATAGCATCGTCACGAAGGAACTGATCGAACCGGGCTTTTCGGAACGGGACAGCCTGGAAGTCCTTACCGGGGTGGCGGAGGGCGATTGGATCATTGTGGTCGGGCAGGAAGGACTCAAGGATCGCGCCAAGGTGAAGGTGATGAACGAGGATCTGCTCCCTCCCAGCGAGAAGAAAGACAAGGAAGAGCAGGAAGGACAAAATAGGAGGCGCGGGAGAAGGCGGTTTTAGCCAGTCCCCCTCCCGAGGAGAGTGGCATCTGGAGAGGGTTTCGTTCCGCCTGTCGGATGGGCGCAAATCGTCTCCACATAATGGGCTGGAAACAGGGGCATCTATGCGTGGTCGACTGAAATGTGAAAACGCAGGATGAAGAATCCATACACCCTACCCGGCAGAATGGAACAACCAGCGCTCCATGCCAGACTGTTTTTTCGGAGAACTGCGCGTGCCTGATGCGGAGCAATCCAATGAGGAAGCAGGGATGTGAAATACACCCCCGAAATTCATCATCGCCGATCCGTTCGTTTGAGGGGATATGATTATTCGCAGGCCGGGGACTATCTTGTGACCATCTGCACGCAAAATCGGGAATGTCTATTCGGAGATACTGTCGCTGGTGAAATGGTACTAAATGATGCGGGACGAATGGCCAAAAAATGGTATCGGGAATTGGAAAATAGATTTCCCGACATCAAATAGGACGAATAGGTCACCATGCCAAATCATATTCACGGCCTCATCCAAAACGCAGGGGCAGACCTGCAGGTCTGCCCTAATGACGACCCGGACGAATACGCAGAACACGCACAGGGCGAACACCCAGGTTCGCCCCTACCGCGTGTGCTGCAATGGTTCAAAACGATGACCACCAACGCACATATCCATGGTGTTAAACAACACGATTGGCCGCCATTTCACGGTGGATTATGGCAACGCAGTTATTACGAACGCATCATCCGCAATGACGGCGAATCAAACCGCATCCGCGAATACCTCATCAACGACCCCGCGGAATGGAAAATGGATCGGGAAAATCCCAATGGGACGCCTCCCGTGGCCGCCAATGTAAGGGCAGACCTGCGTGTCTGCCCGAATCCCGAATCACCCCAGGAGCATCCATGAAGAGACCACCCGACCTGGAAAGCATGGAAGCGGAGCAGTTGAAGCAGGCTGAACAAGAAGAGAGCAAGCGGGATTTCTCGCGCTTTTTTCAGATGACCACCACACGGCCGGTGGCGATTTTGATGATCGTGATCGCGGTCGTGGTGTTTGGGCTGGTGTCGTATCAGCGGCTCTCACTCAACCTGATGCCCGACATCTCTTACCCCACCCTGACCGTGCGCACCGAGTATCCGGGCGCCGCGCCCGAGGAAGTGGAGCATACCATCTCCCGGCCCATCGAGCAGGCTTTGGGCGTGGTCAACCAGCTCGTGAGCATCCAGTCCATCTCCAAGGCCGGCCTCTCGGACGTGATCCTGGAGTTCGAGTGGGGCACGGACATGAATTTCGCCACGCAGGACGTCCGGGAGAAGCTCGACTATTTCTACGTGGAGGATGCGGAACGGCCGCTCATCCTGCGCTACGATCCCACCATGGATCCGATCATGCGCCTTGGGGTGTATGGGGATCTGGATCTGTTCGCGCTCCGACGCATCGCCGAGGATGAGATCAAGCGGGATCTGGAGGGACTCTCGGGCGTGGCCGCGGTCAAGGTGAAGGGCGGTCTGGAAGAACAGATCCTGGTCGAACTCAACGAACGTCAGATGGGTACGCTCGATCTGAACATCACCACCATCAACACGCGCCTGTCTCAGGAAAACATAAATCTTGCGGGAGGCCAGCTCCGGGAAGGCCAGACCGAGTATATCGTCCGAACGCTCAATGAATTTCAGGATATCGGCGAGATCGCAAGCCTCGTCGTTGACCGAAAAGGCGACGTGGATATCCGTCTTGCCGACGTGGCCAATGTCCACCGCACCAACAAAGAACGCGAAGTCATCACGCGGGTCAACGGTCAGGAGTGCGTGGAGATAGAGATCTACAAGGAGGCCGACGCCAATCTCGTGGCTGTGGCAGGCGCGGTCAAGGGCCGTATCGGCTCGATGGCCCAAATGTCGGAGATCGCGCGCATCCTGGAGGAAAAATACCGGCAGGAGGACGGAACCGCCCAGGCGGACAGTGCTGCAAGGACATCGAAAGCGGACGAACAGGTGAAATCTTCCGATGAGAAAGGAAAGAAGCTCAAGAAAGGCGAGTTGCCCCCCGAACTGGCGCGGCTGATTGTCGGCACCCTCCCCAGAGGCGTACAGATCGAGGTGCTGTCCGATCCCTCCACCTTTATACAAAATGCGATCAAAGAGGTCAAGAACACGGCACTTTTGGGCGGTCTGCTGGCAATTCTCGTGCTGTATCTGTTTCTTAGAAAGCTGAGCCACACGCTGATTATCGGCGTGGCCATCCCGGTCTCCATTGTGGCCACCTTTGCGGGGATGTTTCTCTTCGACGTGTCGCTGAACATCATGTCTCTGGGGGGACTCGCGCTCGGAGTCGGCATGTTGGTAGATAACTCGATCGTGGTGCTGGAGAGCATCTTCCGGTGCCGAGAGGAGGGGGATTCGATCCAGAACGCCTCCATCCGAGGAACCAGTGAAGTCGGTGGCGCCGTCTTCGCCTCCACCCTGACCACGGTCGCGGTATTCTTCCCGATCGTATTTGTACAGGGGATTGCGGGCCAGATCTTCAGCGACATGTCCCTAACCGTCGTGTTCGCCCTGCTGACCTCCCTGGCGGTGGCCCTGTTCTTCATTCCGATGCTGGCCTCCCGCAGGATAACACGGAGCGGCGACGGCGCCATGCAACGACTTACCAGCGCGGATATTCTTCGGCTGAACGTCCTGTCCTCCAGAGATCAAGAGCCGAGGGGGAAACGTGGCTCGCTTTGGCGCATCCTCCTCCGGCTTCCGCGCCTTTTGGTCGAGTGGACCTGGCGGACGGCGGCCGTGCTGGGAACGATGCTCTCCGTATTGCTCAAAGCGATCTTTCTGCTTCTTTTCACCACGCTTTATCCCCTGATCGCATGTGCGCGCTATATGGGGTCGCACATCGCCCGCTCCGAGCGCCGGCACCCCATCCCGCTTGTGTCGTGGGCCGAAAGCACACACCTGGGCCGGATCACCTTTTTCGGGAGGGTATGGGAGACGATCCTGTGTTTTAGCGCGCTCAGAGCGTTTGGGGAGAGCCTTTCCGGTCTCCGGCATTTCATCGGATCCGGGAAGCGCATCTGGCGGATCCTCAAAACGCCCGTATCCGTGCCGGCATTCCTTTACTTTTACCTTCGCTTTCTCGTCCAACTTCCGTTGGAGCTTTTGGGCAAGGTGATCCTGTGCACAACGATCCTGATAATGCTCATGCTCCTCTCTGCATTGGGTCTGATCGGGATGCTGCTCCTCCCCCTGTTTTTCCCGCTGCTGGCCCTTTTTGACCTCGCGTTTGGCGCGATCTATCGCGTGTATCCCCGACTCATCGGTTGGTCACTTGGGCATAAACCGGTCGTGATGGGCACGGCAGTGCTTCTTTTTGCTCTGTGCTGGTTCGGCCTGATCCCCCGGCTCGGGAGCGAACTGATCCCTCAGGTGCATCAAGGCGAATTCAACGTGGAAGTGACCATGCCCATCGGCACGCCTTTGGAGGACACGGACAACGCCATTGGCCCGCTCGAGGAAATCCTTCTCCGTGAGGAGGGGGTGGATAAGATCGCCACCACCGTCGGCGCGGAGAAGACGGCGATGGCCTCATCCGACCAGGGAGAACATACCGGACGCATCACGGTGCAGCTGTCTCGAGGCGGCGATCTGAAGGACAAAGAGGAGCGTGTGATCCAGCGGCTTCGAAAGACCTTTGGAGATATTCCCCGCGTGAAGACGGACATCTCGCTCCCCGCGTTGTTCAGCTTCAAAACACCCATCGAGGTGGAGGTCAAAGGGTTCAATCTTGCCACCCTCGGGGCATTGAGCCGGGAGGCGGAGGACAAACTGAGCCGGGTCCCCGGGCTTTATGATGTCCAGTCCAATATTCAGCGGGGCCATCCCGAGATCCAGATCGTGTATAACCGGGAGCGCCTGTCCAACTATGGGCTGAACATCCGCGACGTCGCCACACTGGTCCGAAACAAGGTGCAGGGCCGCGTGCCCACCGAATTCAGGGATCGGGAACGTAAGATAGACATCCTCGTTCGTATCCGGGAGGAGGACAAAACCACCATTTATGATCTGAAACGTCTGATCATCAATCCCGGATCGCGGATTCCCATTTCACTCTCCGCAGTGGCGGACATCCGGCTGAGCGAGGGGCCCAGCGAGATCCGGCGTATTGACCAGCAGCGGGCCGCGCTGATCACCGCAAACATCAGCGGCCGGGATCTGGCGAGCGTCACACAGGACATCGAACGCGTCCTGGAGGGCATCGAGATGCCCTCGGATTTCACCTTCGAGATTGCGGGCCAGCGCCGGGAAATGCAGACCTCCATAGACAGCCTGATGTTCGCACTGGCTCTGGCGATCTTTCTGGTTTACGTGGTGATGGCGTCCCAGTTTGAGTCGCTGCTCCATCCGCTGGTGATCATGTTCACCATTCCACTGGCCCTGATCGGTGTGGTGCTGGTCCTTTACGCCTTCCACATCTCCCTGAGCGTCGTGGTCTTCATAGGCCTGATTATGCTGGCCGGGATCGTGGTGAATAACGCCATCGTGCTCGTGGACTACATCAACCATCTTCGGAAGAATGGGATGGACCGAATCGAGGCCATCATACACGGAGGACAGGTGCGTCTGCGCCCCATCCTGATGACCACCGCCACCACGGTGCTCGGCTTGCTTCCAATGGCACTGGGCCTGGGAGAAGGTGCGGAGATTCGCACTCCGATGGCACTTACTGTCATCGCCGGACTGATCAGTTCCACACTCTTGACCCTCATCGTGATCCCGACGGTGTATGCGGCTGTGGACCGGAAGAAGTGATCAGGGCTCAGGGGGCAGGAGTCAGGGAACAGGGATCAGAAGCACGACCTCCTGCATTCTGGATTCATCATTGGACATTGGGCACTGGACATTCGATATTCAGCATGGGCCTCTAGACGAAAGATCAGCCATGACCGAAAAAGCCGCTCTTCTCCCCCACTTCTCCGTCACCCGGCCGATTACCGTAATTATGGGTTTCATCGCGCTTTTGGTGGTGGGATACATCGCCTATAGCCAGATTCCCGTGGAGCTGTTTCCCTCCGGGTACCAGAACCCATGGATGGGCGTATGGGTGCCCTATCGCGACACCAACCCATGGGAGGTGGAGGACCGGATCGCCAAGCCTGTGGAGGAGACCCTGCGCACCGTTCGGGGCATCAAGAATATGCGCTCCAACAGCCGGACCTCGGGCTGCTGGATCTCGATGAGTTTTCAGTCCGATACCGACATGAGCGTGGCCTATCTCCAGGTGAGGGACCGGCTGGATCGGGTAATGCCGGAGCTGCCGGATGATGTGAACCGTACATACATCCGAAAATGGAGCGAAGAAGACAGCCCGATCATCTGGGCGGCGATCGCCATGGAGCAAAAACCCGACGATGCGTACTATCTCGTGGAGAGCAATGTCAAGCTTCCCTTGGAGCGCATAGACGGCGTGGCCAATGTGCAGATCTGGGGTGCTGACGAAAAATACATCCAGATTGAGCTCCATCAGGATCGGATCAAGGCCCATCGGGTCAACATCTACGCGCTCATTCAGCAGCTTCAACAGGACAATTTCTCCCTAGCCAGTGGATATGTGCGGGACAACGGGCAAAAGGTTTATGTCCGCTCGCTGGCCAAATATGAGACCCTCGAGGAGGTGGAAAATATCCCCCTCAGATCGGCGTCGGCATCGTTTCCGGGCGCTGGAACAAGCCTCCCACCACCGGTCTCCAGCCTCAAACTGAAGGACATCGCCACCATCCGGTATGACACGGGGGAGCACCGGCAGCATCAGGAAGTGGACGGCAAGCCCACGGTGATGATCGGGGTATTCCGGGAATCCGGGGCGAATATTGTGACCGTAACCGAGGAGGTGCGAAAGAAATGGGACGAGGAAATCTCGAAACGCCCGGGCATGAATGGAATGGACATCCAGATCCTTTTTGACCAGGGCGCCCTGATCAAAGACTCCATCGACAATCTCAAGACGACCGGCCTGTGGGGAGGACTGTTTGCGGTGATCGTGCTGTTCTTCTTCCTCCGCCGCGTGCGTGTAACGCTTATCATCACCCTGGCCATTCCCATCTCCCTGTTGATTACCATGACCTTCCTCTATTTCATCGGATGGTCGCTGAACATGATGACCATGATGGGCATGATGGTGGGAGTCGGCATGGTGGTGGATAACTCCATCGTCGTCGTGGAGAACATCTTCCGCATGAAGCAGTCCGGCGCGTCTTCCCGTGCCGCCGCCATCACGGGTGCCAGTGAAGTCTCGCTCGCGGTGACCATGGCCACGCTGACCACCGCAGTGGTCTTCCTCCCGCTTATCCTGATGAACGACGATGCGGGCTTCCGTTTCTTTATGCTGCGCATCGGTCTGCCCGTCGTGGTCGCGCTCGTGGGTTCCCTGCTTGTGGCCCTCATCTTCATTCCGCTGGGAGCCAGCAGGATCATAAGCGAGGCCAGCCGAGGCTTTTCAGGGAATACGGGGGGGGAAGTTCAGAGCACGTCTGAAGCCAAAAAGCGAAAATCCGATTCCCTGATCGACAAAACCAACCGACTCTATCAGCGGGTCTTGCGCTGGACCCTCACCCATCGGATGGACGCCGCCCTGATCGCCGTCGTCATTTTGTGGAGCATGACGTTCGCCCAGGGAAAGGTGCAGAAAACAGACCAGGGTCAGGGAAATCTCAACGATTTCTGGATCAGCTACGATATGCCGGACTACTACGACCAGGAAAAGACCAAGGAGATCCTGGATCAGGCCAGGGCATTCCTGGATACTAACCGGGAAAAATATCACATCCGGACCATCGAAGCGGGGTATCACCGGGGGGGGAGTGGGCGCCTTCGCGTGTTTCTCCACCCTCCTGAGGAAGACGCCTGGTGGTATATGGTGTATGGGCAGCTCAAATCGTGGCTCGTTCCTTCCGCCCCGCGTCGCATGCTCCTGAAGGACGTGGTCGAGGATGTGAAGAAAAACGGGCCGGAGTTTGTGGGCGTGCGGCGAAGGATCAACTGGGAGGGCGGCGGAGGCGATCAGGGATCGGTGTCCATCACCCTTCATGGGGAGGATACCGCCACGTTGCTCGTGCTCTCCGAAGAGGTGGAGCGACGGCTGCGGGCCATCCCGGATCTGATTGACGTGGATACCGAGATGGAGCGCGGAGACGACGAGATCCGCCTTCAGATGGATCGGGAGCAGACGCGGAAATACGGCGTAAGCTCACAGGTCATAGCCGGCACCATATCCTACGCGCTTCGGGAGATCGAGCTTCCAAGGTTTCGAACCCCGGAAAAGGAAATCCCTGTTCGGGCTTTCTTGAAAAAAGAAGACCGCGAGACGCTGCAGCAGTTGGAGAGCATGACCTTTCGATCCGTGTCGGGAAAGGACATTCCCCTTGGCGCGCTGGTGAAACCCACCATCCACAAGGGTTTTGGGCGCATCTACCGCGAAGACGGAAAGACCGTCCTGCGCGTGACCGCCGTCACCACCCGGGACGACCTGAAGGAACTCTCCCAGAAAATAGACCAGGCCATGAATGGTTTCGAAATGCCTCGGGGCTATCAGTGGAGCAAGACGGGACGTTTCGCCACCATGGAGGAGTCCGGCGGTACGATGGCGTTCGCCCTGATCATGTCCATCACCTTTGTGTTCCTGCTGATGGGCGTCCTGTTCGAATCCTTCATCCTGCCGCTGTGTGTGCTGCTCACCATTCCCTTTGCCTTTTTCGGCGTGTATTGGACGCTGTATTTGACGAACACCACGCAGGATATCATGTCCATGATCGGCATCATCATCCTCATAGGCATCGTGGTCAACAACGCCATCGTGCTCGTGGATCTGGTCAACCGGCTCCGAAAGGAGGGCTATTCGCGGACCGATGCGCTGATGGAGGCGGGGAAACACCGGTTCCGTCCCATCCTGATGACGAGCTTTACCACCGTATTCGGCCTGCTTCCCATGGCCTTGGGCAACGCCAGTCTGATCGGCATGCCCTATGCGCCCATGGGACGCACGATGATGGGTGGACTGCTCGCCTCCACCGTGATGACGCTGGTGATCGTCCCGCTCTTCTATACCTTCCTGGACGATCTTCGGGAGTGGTGGAAACGCTTGATTTTGGCGGCGTTTGGTGCGCGGGGGGCAAAACGGATGGCTGCGACGGAGGTGACCTAGGAGGCATCCCCAGAGAAAAGATCCTGTGGAATGCAAAGGGCCGCTCACGATTTTTGTGGGCGGCCTTCAGATTTGACGTATACAGACGGATGGCACCGATTACGCAGGACCCCCCTCTCCTGAGGGTTTGAAGTGCTCTGCATTTTCTGTGTCCTCTGCGTCTCTGCGGTGGCTGCTTGACTTGGGTGACGCGGAGCATCGAGGCTCCGTTCCCAGGCAGGAGCGTAGGAACAAGATGAAAGGGACAGAAACCTTTATGCTAGAGCCGGTCAGGAACGCCATCCACCGGAAGCCGCACCCAAAACGTACTCCCCTTCCCCTCCTCACTCTCCGCCCAGATCCGTCCGCCATGCGTCTCCACCAGCCCGTAGGTGAGGCTCAGTCCCAATCCGGTTCCTTCCCCCACCTGCTTGGTCGTAAAGAACGGGTCAAAGATTTTGCCCAGATCCTCCTTTGAGATCCCGCTGCCATCGTCCCGAACGGAGAGCAGCACGTAATCTTTTCCATCCGCCTGGGTTCGAATCCACACATTCCCCTTCTTTCCGGGCGCGATGGCATCGGCGGCGTTGGCCAATAGATTCATAAACACATGATTGAGCGGACCCCTATAGCCTGTAACCTTCGGGATCTCTCCATACTCCCGATGGACCACAATCCGTTCCTTGTATCGGGTCTTGAGCAAGGTCAACGTGGTCTCTATTCCGTCGGCCAGGTCCACCTCCCCGGGCTGCCCGGTGTCCGTTCGGGAGAAGGTCGTCAGACTGCCCACAATGTCCCGCACCCGGGTCGCCCCGTCGCCAAATGCCTGCAGAATCTTGTCCAGATCCTCAAACAGGTAGGCCAGTTCTATCGCATCTTTGCGATTTTGGATCGCCTCCAGATCCTTCGGACTGAGCCCGATCTCCTTCTCTTCATAGAGTTGGATCAACGCCTTCAGATCGTCTATGTACTCCCGGAGCGGAGGAATGTTGCTGTAGATGAAGTTGATGGGGTTGTTCACCTCGTGCGCCACCCCGGCCACCAGTTTTCCCAGAGAGGCCATCTTTTCCGATCGCACAAGCTCCGCATACAGGCTCTTGATCCGAAGCAGGGACCGGACTCGGGCCTGAAGCTCCGTCGGGTCAAACGGCTTGCTCAGGAAATCGTCCGCCCCAGCCTCAAGACCCTTCACCCGATCCGCGGTCTCTTTGAGGGCCGTGACCATCACCACCGGAATCAGCCGCGTCTGCTCCGATGTCTTCAGGCGCCGGCACACCTCGTACCCATTCATCTTCGGCATCATCACATCCAGCAGGATCAGATCGGGATGTTCGGCCGCCACCTGATCGAGCGCCTCCAGCCCATCTGCGGCCTCCACGACCTCGTATCCCTCGGCCAACAGCCGCAACTTCAGCACCCGGATATTGGCCGGAAGATCGTCCACAACCAGGATTTTCGCCATCCCCCTTCTCCTTAACCTGGAACCTTCGTGCAGAGGGGCCGTAAACGCCGAAGAGGCGTACAGATTAAACCAGCGCGGATCTCTCCCAAGCCATGGACAACGAAGACCCGAGTGCACTGATCCGCCTAGGGTCTCAGTCCACACCTACAGAGACCCAACCTGTCGAACACCGAACCACACCGAGAAGAACAGATTCGGGGACAGGCTGTCTGTCAATCTGTTTCCGTATGCTTCCGGGTTCTTCAGTGTTCTTTGGTGTTCAATGGGTTTGACGGGTTCACCGGCCCGGCAGGTTGCATCGGCAGCGTAAACCAGAACCGACTTCCTTTCCCCTCCTGGCTCTCCACACCGATCCGACCTCCGTGCATCTCTACGATGTGCCTGGATATGCTCAGTCCCAATCCCGTACCCTGCGTATTGCGGGTGATCGATGCGTCCACCTGCCCAAACTCCGTGAAGATCTCCTCCAGTTTCTCTGCCGGGATGCCGATCCCGGTATCCCGCACCCACACCAGCAAACCCTCCGCCTCTTTCTGCGCGCCGATCTCCACTTCCCCCACCTGAGTGAACTTGATCGCATTCCCGACCAGATTCAGCAACACCTGGGTGATCCGCCCTTCATCCATCATGCAGAGGGGTAACCCCGCCTCGAGGGCCGTGCGCAACGGAAGTCCCTTCTCCTTGGCCAAGGGACCCATCGTGGCCACCACCGACGCCACACACCCCTCGATCGCACCCACCGAGAGATGCAGCGACATCCTTCCCGCCTCGATCTTGGAAAGATCCAACACATCGTTGATCAGCGCCAGGAGATGATCCCCGCTCTTGTGGATCTCGGCTACAGGTTCCTGGAAACTGTCCGGGACCGCTCCGAATATCCCATCCTCCATCAACTCGGTAAATCCTAAGATGGCATTTAGGGGAGTGCGTAGCTCGTGCGACATTTTAGCCAAAAACATGGACTTGGCCTGGGTGGCCTCCAGGATCTTCTGGTTGGCCTGGGCCAGCGCCCGGTTCTGTTCCTCAAGCTCGGCCGTATGTTGACGCACCCGAATCTCCAGCTGGGCGTTCTTCTCCTCCAGCCTCCTCCACTGCAGCACATTCTCCACCATGACCAGCACCTTCTCGCCGGACAGGGGCTTCTCCAGAAAATCGTAGGCACCGGCCCGAACGGCTTCCACCGCCTCGGACACCGTCCCGTGGCCCGACATCATCACCACCGGAAGGCTTGCCTGCTGCTCCTTGATGCGTCTGAGCGTCTCCAACCCATCGATCCCCGGCAACATCAGATCCAATACCACCAGATCCGCCCCTGCAGTCCTGGACAATCCCTCCTCCCCGCTCCCCGCCGAAACCACCTCGTACCCCTCGTCGCGGAGCAACCCCCCCAACGAGGCCACAATGTCCTCCTCATCGTCCACGACCAGAATGCGAAAAGGGCTCATCCTGTCCCTTTCTCCCATGTGACCGATTTCCAGGCTGTCCAATGCCGCACCATCCAAAAGTGGAAGACATCCGAAAACGGAACCCGAATCAATCGTCCCGAATCATCTTTCGGGCCAGGGTGGCCAAAAAGATCGAGAACAGCACAATGCCCGCTACGGGTTCTAAGGCAGAGAGCGGAGCGGCCCATCCCTGCGGCCACGGCCCGTATTCCGCCCCGCTGAATACGGCCGTGCTGAAACACAGCCAGTGCCCGAAAGCCCTGGCGTACTGCCAAAGCCCCCCAAATCCTCCCCGTGTCAGGTCGAAGCCCCGAGAAAAATCCCCTTCGCTTATGAAATACGCCCCGCCGTTCAACAAAATCCAGATCAACGATACGACCAGTGCCTTGAACGGTCGTTCCCCATAGCTGCAGAGGACATCATACAGCTTCGAGAAGATCCATCGGGCCAGATTCCGGATGAGGCCCCCTTTGCGCATCCATCCCCAGAACGATTGGCCTCTTTGTCTCCGGAGTTTCTCGTCGAAAAACTCCCGTCGTCGGGTCACCATCTCCAGGTAGTAGTACCGGGACGCCTCCTCGTATTCCCCCACCAGCTTATATTTGTTCTTGATGATCCGGAAGATGTCCGCACGGCTTGCGATGCCCCCGGTGACGCTTTCGAAATTGCACATCCCGGAAGGGCCGAAGACCCCGTGGGAGCTAACCTTCAGCCTCCCGAAGCGCACACCGCGAAGATCTACACCCTCCAGATTCGTCTCCCTGAGATCCACATCCTCCAAATTCACATCCCGCAGATTCGCATCCTGAAGCTGGGTATCGCTCAGATCCGCGCCCCGAAGATCGGCGTTCCAGAAATTGGCCCTCCTGAGATCGGCACCCGTCAGATCGGCCCCCTCCAGGTGCGCATCCCTCAGATCGACGGACCTGAGGTCCGCATCCCATAGTCCCGCCCCCGCAAGATGAGCACCTCTGAGATTCGCCTCCTGAAGATTCGCACCCCGAAGATCCGCGCCCTGAAGATGCCCCTCCTGGAAAAACGCGCCCTTCAGATCCGCGTCCCACAATTTCGCCTTCTCCAAATGCGCGCCACTGAGGTCTGCGCCGCTGAGATCACACCCCCACAAATCGGCCCCACCAAGATGCGCGTCCCTGAGGATCGCGCCCTGCAGCCGAGCCTCGCTTAAATCAGCGCCCTGGAGATAGGCGCCGCTCAGGTCCACCCCCTCATACGTCGCGTCAACCCGAAAAACCCGGACATCCTGCCCGCCCAGGGGGATCCCCCTCAGATCATATCCCGCCGGATGGTCTCCCAGCGCCATCTTCTCCGCCACGCCATCCAGAGAGAGTCCGGCCTGGAGACGTTTGAGCACTTCATATACCAGGGTACCCGATCCCTGCTCCAGGTGGGGAGCCGGCGCCATCCACCGCGCCTTGAGGGAGGCGAGCTCCCTTATATCGTTTCCTAATGCTTCCATGTTTTCCCTAGATGGGCTTTTCGGCCGGAAGGGCTTCTCTACTCCGCGCGAGGGCCAGAAGTTGCGGCCAAAGGGTGATCGAAAACGAAGGATGGGCTCCCCAAGCGCTGGCCCATGGCCCTTGTCCAGATCTGGCGCTACGCGGAGTGAAAGAGATCCAAGAGCCGATCCGGCATCTTGGCCAGCCGCTCCGTTTCCTGCACCATCACGCGCAGAACATCCGCGCCCGACGGTTCTTCCGCGGTCAACGCTCGCTCGAATACAGGGGTCAGACGGGTGATCTCGGCGACCGACGCCCGCATCTCCTTGGCGATGGGGGAAACCTGAGCGCTCAGTCGCGCCATCGCTTCGGTGGCAACCCCTTCCTGGGGCGCATGGGGTCCGGAATCCTTCTTTGACAATTCCCCAACCAGCCGCTCGTTCTCCATTGTCAGCTCGTACAACTCAATCGCACGTTTCACCGTGACCTTCAGCTCCTCCGGATCCCAGGGTTTGGTAATATATCGATATACCCTGCCCGTGTGAATCGCCCCGATCAGTGCATCCACATCGGTAAATGCGGTCAGGATGATTCGGATCGCATGGGGATAGACCGCCATCGCACGCTCCAACAGCTGGATTCCGGATAGGCCCGGCATGCGTTGATCGGTGATGATCAGCGCAATGGTTTCCTGCTGGACAATGGCCAATCCCTCTTCTCCACCGGCCGCGACGAAGACGTTATACTCCCGCCGGAATGTCCGACGCAGGGACTCCAGATTATGCGGCTCATCGTCCACCACCAGGATGTTGTGTTTGTATCGCTTCATAACCCTCCCTGCGCGCACACATCCGCCTCGCAAAAGGAAAGAGGCGATCTCTCCGTCCGATCGCCTCTCCCCATCATGACCTAACGTCCTGCTCCTGTTCGACCGAAGTCAAAGGGCGCCATTTCATCCAGGCCAATATTCCAAGCTCCCATCAGTGCATCCGCTTGACTACGTCGCCCATTTCCCCCAAAAAGCAGATTACCTGCTCCATGACCCCATGTTTCTTGGCCCCATTCTTCTCCAGTCGCTCCCGAATGATCTGTATGCGCTCCAGCTCTCCCTTATCCAACCACACCCCATGGCCTTCAGGACACATATCTACAACCGTATCATAGCTTTCCCGCTTCTCCATAGGGGCGCTGCACTTGGGGCATGGGACCACAGATTCTTCTTTCTTGCGGCTGTCGGCCTTCATAGCCGCATCCAGTTCCTCTTGGGTAAACTGCTGCTCCTTGATGTTGACAATCAGACGGAGTTCCCCCGCATCCAACCAGATCCCCCCACATTCGGAACAACAATCTACGTTGACCCCCTCATAGGTAAGCTGATCCATCTCCACTTTGCTGGTCGGACACAACATAGTAAGCTCCTTTCAAATATTGAACTTATTCCCCTTCGGATAGGTTTTCGCAGACCGAATCGATACCCAGTGGACTCGTCGATCCCAAGACGGACTTCTCCGCCACCAAAATCAGGTTCCCCCCACCGACCCCCTCCTCTTGGCACAGAACGATATGTGCAATATACATCTATAGGATTTCGTTGTCAACACTTTTTTTCTGTCGCGCTTCTCCAAAGGGTCAAAGGGTCGCGAGGAGCATTACCAGGTCGCTGCACACACGCCCGCCAGAGGCTCTGCAGATATCCCATGCGCGTGACCCGGTTTCTCTGTTTTCTGCGTGTGGCCCTGTGCCCGGTGGAGATTCCCGGCTTTGCTCTGGAGTCGATGTCGGTCATCCCGCGAAAGTAATACTCTAAGCGCTCCGTGAGCCCATCCGGATCGTTTTTCCCCTAATGTGTCTGCTCCCGCGCCACGATCCTATCCACCAGCCTCTTCCGATCTTCGCTTGCATCCAGCCAGAAGATCCGACCGTCCCGACGAAACCACGTCATCTGCCGCTTGGCGTAACGCCTGGTATTCCTCTTTATCGCTTCAATGGTGTCGCCCAAGGACTCTCGTCCCTCCAGATACGGAAGCACCTCCTGATACCCCACGCTCGCAAGCGCATTGAGCTCCGGACCATACCCACTCTTCAACAAACCCCGCACCTCCACCACCAATCCATCCCGGATCATGGCATCCACGCGTATGTCAATCCTGCGATAAAGCGCCTCCCGATCGAGTGCCAGACCCACCATCCTCGGCTCGAATCCAGCCTGGCGCGCGCCCTGAAGATCCGAAATCGGATGCCCGGTCATCTCGAATACCAGAAGCGCCCGGAGGATCCGCTGCAGATCGTTGGGGTGAATGCGCACGGCTGCCCGAGGGTCCACCCTTTTCAACTCCCCGTGCAATCCGGCGCTTCCCTCCAGAGCCGCCCGCGATTCCAGTCGCTTCCGAATCCCGCCGGAGGGGGACTCATGGCCCTCCTCCGCCCATTTTCCATTCCATGGGGATTCCTCGAAAAGACCCTCTGTGAGCGCCCGGATATACAACCCCGATCCGCCCACTACCACCGGTGTTTTTCCCCGATCCCGGATGCGCTGGATCGCCTGGACAGCCTGTCGGGCATACTCCCCTGCGGTGAGTTTTTCGTCCGGGTCCACGATGTCCAAAAGATGATGGGGCACCCGCTCCCGATCGCTCAGGGAAGGCTTGGCGGTCCCAATGTCCATGAGACGCACGGCCTGACGCGCATCCGCAGAGACAATCTCTCCCCCGAGCCGTTCCACCAACTCGAGGGAGAATCCGGTCTTCCCCACCCCGGTAGGCCCCACGATGACGAGAACAGGCTGGTTGTTTTTCATCTCCTCAGACCCAAATCGGAAGAAGGCAGAGAGGGCAGTGAAGGCAGCCCACCTGCCTCCCTTCGCCTTTGCCTCTGCCTGTTTCTTTCCCCTTCCATCTACCTGACTTCTCTCTACCCTTGCCCCGTCTTCTATCTTCCGAAACGCCGATCCAGTTCCTCCAGTCCCACCTTCACCACAGTGGGTCTTCCGTGCGGACACACGAAGGGCTGCTGAGTCGCAAACAACTGATCCACCAATCCCTGCATCTCGGCCATCGAAAGCCGGTCCCCGGTCTTGATCGCCGCGTGGCAGCTATACAGCACAGCGAGATGTTCCTTCAGCCCTGAAGAGATCGGCCCCATCTTTACCATCTCATCCACCAGATCCTTGAGCATCTGCCCATCCCGCCATTGTTTCAGGGAACTGGGGATCGCATCCACCATCACCGTATTCCGGCCGAAGCACTGGATCCCAAAACCAATCTGGTCCAACAGCGGCTGAATCTCCTGAATCATGTGCATTTCCGTAGGATCGAACTCCAGGGTGAGCGGGAAAAGCAACTGCTGCGCCGTCCCTCGTCCGCCGGCAAATCGACCCATCACTTTCTCGTAGAGCACGCGCTCGTGGGCTGCGTGCTGATCCACGATCGCCAGCCCGTTCTTGATCGCCGCAAAGACATATTTCCGATGCACCTGCCACAGCGGAGCTGCCTCTCGGGAATTCGCCTCAAGCGGCTCACCCTTCTCCTCGGCCCGCGCCCCCGTGTCAATTTGAAAGGCCAGGGATGTCTGAAATGGCCGATTTTCTTTGGCTGATCCAGCCAAAAGGGCACCATGCCCCTCGGATGCGCCCAAATGCCCACTCCCCTCCGCTATGCGCGGAAAGCCCCCACGGGCATGAATTCCATCCCCATCGGAATCCCATCGCACCTCAGGAACGACCGCGTCCGTCCGAAGCGCCCGCGGCACCTCGCGAAGCAGAAGATCGTAGATCGACTGCTCGTTCGAGAACCGCACCTCGCGCTTGGTGGGATGCACGTTCACATCCACGGTTCCGGGCGCGATCTGCAAGAACAGCACAAAAAAAGGGACGCGATCCCTGGGAAGAAGCGCGCCGTATCCCGTCAGGATCGCCGAGCGCAGGGACCGATGGAGGACAGGGCGTCCGTTTACGAAAAACCACTGATGGCGTCCGCTTGTTCGCGCCACCTCCGGAACCCCAAGCACGCCCTCACCCATCACCCCGGCGTCCGAGAAAAACAGCGGAACCGTGCGATCCATCAGGTCTCCCCCGAAGATCTCCCGCATCCGCTCATCAAAATGTTCCCGTGCTCGAAAGGCCATGACCTCGCGCCCATTGTGCACCAACCGAAAGGCGACCCTAGGATGGGCCAGTGCGGCTGCCGTCATCGTCTCAACGATATGCCTGAATTCCGTTTCCGTGCTCTTGAGAAACTTCCGGCGCGCCGGCGTATTGAAAAACAGATTTTGCACCGTCACGGTGGTCCCCACATCCCGACCCACCTCCCGCACATTTCTCAGCACGCCCCCCTCAAGAACCACCTGGGTGCCAGCCGGACCCGTCCGCTCCCTCGTCTCCAGCGTCATCCGCGCTACCGATCCAATACTCGGAAGCGCCTCTCCCCGGAATCCCAAGGTGCGCAACGCTTCCAGACTCTCTTCGCTCGCGATTTTGCTCGTAGCATGGCGCTCCATCGCCAGAATCGCGTCATCACGCGACATCCCCATCCCATCATCCGCCACCAAGATCCCCGTCTTCCCGCCCCCCTTCACCTCCACCGAAATCCGCCCCGCTTCGGCATCCAGCGCGTTCTCCACCAACTCCTTCACCACCGAAGCCGGCCGTTCCACCACCTCCCCCGCAGCGATCTTGTTGATCAGTATTTCAGGTAATACCCTGATCCGATTCGACATATGTCCATCCTTGTCCCAGCCACCCAGAACTAGGTGTGCGGGAAGCGGGAAAATGGCACTTCCTGGCGGCCCTGCACCGTACAGGTCATGCAGATTAGAAGGCCGCGTATAATCCGGTGTAAACCGTCCACTTGCGCCCCCACACGGAGCTGGTCGCAACCAGATCCCCAGATTCGTCCCAATACCGGTATCGGTAATTCATCAGACTCTCCGGAGAATCATAACTCACGTGAAGAAATCCGTTCAGGTCTCTCCTGATATCCCAATCCATCCCCAGGCCCACGTTCCATCCCCACAGGTCCTGCACGGCGTGGGCTTTGTTGTTCCGTGTGGAAGTTTCGTATCGAAAATCGTAGGTGATCCCTCCGAGCTCAAAAAAGCCCTTGATCCGGCGCGGATCGAATGGGTCGGAATTGAGCACCACCTCCACGCCCATTTTCAGGTCACCCCGCACGACGTCCTCCACCATGAAGTTGTCGTGGACATACCGCCCCTCCTGTTCGGGGAGATCCGGGGGCAGCTCTTCGCCCGGAAAGAGCCTGTCTCGGTATCCCCCGAGAAAGAGCGTCGTCCCTTCCCACGAAAACCCAAGACGCTCGGTAACATCCGCCTGAAAACGCAGGGATTGGGAGATAAACCGAAAATCCAGATCCGCTCTGTAGTCCGGATCCAGGTCGAGATCCTCTGCCGCATCCAAAAGGGATTTCTCCAGTTCCTGTTTCACCAGCAACCGATAGGTCTTCTTCATAGCATGCCACCCAAGGGCCGGTTCGGGAAGAACTACTTCGATCTGGTGTTGCTCGCGATCGAAGAGACAGAGCGCGCCGTTCCGACCCAAAGCGACGACCTTCCTGCCCGTTTCGTGATCCTGCTCGGAGAAGCGAAGCACGGTCTTCTTTCGAAAATTGCCATCTGAATCGAATGCCTGCACACGGCCAAACCATTGACGATAACGCTTGTACCCCGGCTGGTCCCCATCCTCCGGATCCTCCGCCATCATGATCGGCGATTGCGGATCGTCCGGCCTCCGCCCGACCATGCTTTGGAAGACCTTCGGAAAGGCCGATTCGTCCTTGACCAGCAACTGACCGGTCAGGGGGAAGTGTGGAGTGGCAACCCATCGCACGAGATAGGGGGAGAGGAACTCCCCGTCCCTGCGCCCACGCCGGCCGATTAAGGCGGTGGCCTCCCCGTTCTCGTCGAAGCGAACCACCCGATGATGACCCCGGTCCGACACGTATACATTCCCTCGACCGTCCACCGTAAGGGATGCGGCCCGATCCAACTGCCCGAACCCGCCGGATTCCCCCTTTCGCACGCCATTGGGGTCATAGCGAACTATTTTGTTCCGGCGCTCGTCCAACACGTAGAGATCGCCGTCCGGCCCCGCAGCCAGATGAAGCGGACGAAGGTGATCGCCTTTGAGCAAGTAGGCCGCACGTCCCTCGCGGTCCACCACCGGAACGAGGCGCTCCCCGGCCGGAAGATCGCGCCCCTGCGAATCTATCTGGACAAACCCCTGATACCTCCGCTCAGCGTCAAAGCGATGGACGATGGGGGTGCAGAAATAGAGCGGCGGGTCCTCCCCCCGAGAAAGGGAAACCGTCTGCCAATCCGCCACATAGAACCGTCCATCCGGACCCACTGCGATCGCCCTGGGCTCCTCAAAACGAAAAGCCTCCCCTATAGGTTTGCTCGGGACAGGCTTTTCGGAGTCGGCAAGAAGATGAAGCAACCCGCCTCCGGAGTCGAAAATCTGTATGCGCCGGTTATCCGTGTCCGAAACGAACATCCGTCCCGCCTCGTCCACATCCAGATGGATTTCCGCTCCGAATTGGCCGGGTGCGTCTCCTTTGCCGCCAAATTGCAGGGAAGCGAGGAGCGCATCAGAGTGTGAAGCGAGGAGGAAGACCAGAAGGAGTGCAAGGAGGAAAGAGCGAAGAGAGGCGTAAAACGATACATCCGGAACGCGCTGGGGGAGGCGATGCGCCCAGCGCACGCCCCTTCTCCCATCAACGGCCAGGTACCTGATGCGGCTTCTTTTCTTTCGGCAGACCATCACCACCTCCTGCGTTTCGGTACCTGGCACATGGTTCCCGGTCCCCCGACCCCAAAGATCGACGAAGGGAAGCAGGGGTCACTGATTCGAGGAACGCGCCTTGAGCACTTTGGAGCCGATCAGGAACAGGATCATAAGGATCAGCAGAATGGGCGTAGCGTAGTAATACGATTTCGAGGAGAACTCCACCAGATCGTAAAATCGTCCAAAAAGCAGGGACACCCGGGCCATCACGGTAAATCCGAATGACGCACCGAAGGAGATCATCAGAAAGAGGATGCCCGTACGGGTGACCCCTTTGACGACCCCTTTGTGCTCTATGGAGAAGAAGAAATACGTCAGGATGGAGAGCACCCCCACGATGACGACCAGATTGGAGAAATCGCCCCAGGTATAATGCCACCCATTCCCCGCCTTGGAGAGAAGCGGCTGAACCGTCACCTGCGCATGGCGCAGCAGATAGGCGGATATGTATCGGGGGATGGCCACGCCGGCGCCAAATCCCATAATGAAGGCAAAGGCCCACCGGCTCAGCCAGGCGATTTTGGGGAACAGGCGGGTGAGAACGAATAGGCCCAGCAGCGTCGGAATGAGCAACATCCATTGGCCCTGGCGAAAAAGCGGGTCGTACCACTTGGGAATCATGTATTGAAAAATGAGACTCACCAAGGTATATCCTACCGAAACACCCAGGTAAAGATGCTCCCCGAGCTTGAAGAAGGGGTTGTCCTTATACAGAAAACTGAACATAGCCAGGGTCAGACCGACCGCTACCCATGCGCCCAGAAGGACTGAAAGGTTCATCGTGGTTTCTCTCCTTTGCTCGGCTTCGTCATAAAATAGAGCACATTGCTGGCGATGACCAGGAAAATGATCAGGAAATGGGTCACCGACTGAGCATCCATCCCTCCGGTAGCCTTGCCCGACTGGCCGAGCAGCGCTTCGTACTCCGCCGCACCCCGCATCCCCCCCAGAAGCCCGTTGATCTGGCCCGAATTGACATACATGTACATGCCGGGAGCCGTCACGGCCGTACAGCCTCCGCCCAAATCGAACTTGTATTTCTCGCTGCCATAGACAATCCAAGTTTCAATCCCAGGATCCCCGGCCGCAATATCCACCACATAATCCACGTCCCTCAATGTATTGACCCCCATAAGCACGGGCATCGAGGCCGTCTCCTTCCCGTAATAATCCGCCGGGAAAGTTCGGTAGATATCCTGTCCCATCCCCAAAATAACATTGAACGCGCCTGGCGCCCACCCCAAAAACACGTAATCGGTTCCATCTGTCTTGCCATATTTTTCCGCCAATCGGGACATCAATTCCTCAGCCATCCCGATCCCCGTCACCCACAAACTGACTCCCACAACGCGAAGATTCTTCGAAAATGCGTGGGAAATCAGCGCCTCGGTCATCGGATATAACTCCGGTTTGGAGGCCGGATCGAAGTCCATGGAGATCAACAGTACGCCCCTTTCGGGTATGGAGTCCACCTTGTCATGGACACTTTGGACCTCGGGAGTCACCTTGATGGCAAGCTCGAAAGGGCCGTACAACAAAGGAAGCAGAACGGCCAGACCCACCAGCGCGAAAATGATTCTCCGGTCTGTCCTTATCAGTTTGTGCGCGATTCGGCTCATTCTTTCCCCCCCAGATACGCCCGCTCGATCCCAAAGATGATTTTGAGCGAGGTGGCGATGGTGCCCAGCGCCACGCCCAACCAGATTCCCCTCTTGGCCGCCATATTCGGGACGTTCATCACCCAACCCATCACATCGCCGATCTGAAACATCGTGCCCTGCCCGAAAATCTTAGCCCACAGAATTTCCCCGAGCGGCACGTGGCCAAACATGACGATCAGGGCAGCCACGAAAAGAAAAGCGCCTTCCAGGGTCCGGGCCTGGAACGTCCGAAAAGCCGCCGAAGCCATATAGAAGGCCAACAACGCAAACACCGTTCCCTGGAGCGGCACCATCATGTACTCGTATAGCCACCCAAAACTGGTGGGCAACAGCGTCTCCTCGGTAAGGCTTCGTCCCTGGCTTATAATCCCGGCCACCAGCGTTCCTATGATCGTCAGAAAGACCACCGCACTGTATCCCCAGCCAGCCGACTTCCGGCGGATCTTCATCGCGTGTACGTGCGAAAGCGAGGTCAATCCCAGGATCATGGCAAACCCCCCGATGATGATCATCCAGTTGTTCACGTTGGTCAAAAGCGCCTCCGATTTGGAGTGCGGCACATAATACTGAACCGCAAAAACCACTCCCGTCACAAAACAGATCACCAACGGAAACTGGCGTTTCAGGAAAACCATGGACACCCTCCCCTCTTTTGGAATGGGAACACACGCACCCAACCCGGAGCCCGACGCATCGCATATTCCTTGCACGGTCAAATCAAAAATCGGCGAACAACTCCAACACGTACCCCACCACCTGTTCGGCCCCGAGCAGGGTACTGAGTGTAACAATGCAGACTCCGAAGAGGATGAAGGCCATCAGGGCAGCCTTTCCCACATCCTGCCCACGCAGGGTGCCCACCAGAACGGGTTCCCTGGAAAGATACGCACTGGCCGCATACAGTTCTTCTCCGATCAGCGTGTAATCGCAGGCGGTCACAAAAAAGGGAAGCTGATGCTCCGCATCCGTGCCCGCCACCTGAATAGCGCCGACACTCGCGCCCACCTCAGCCAACAGTAACGATTCAGCATAATAGAACCCCATAAAGAAACACGCAGCCGGTTCCTCCCGCACCATCATCCCGTCCACCGCCGCCGTATAGCTGAACTGATCCGTGGTCACGAAGAAATTGATGTCCTCGTGATAGGCATCGGGACGTCCGGCCTCGATGTAGGCCTCCCGCACGATCTCCTGACATACTGCCATCACAATGGGATCGGTATGGGGCACCCTGAGTTGCGCATCGTATTGGGCCACCCTCTTGGCGATCTCTCCGAGGATCGTGGTGGCCGCGATGGTGGACACGGAAGACATGCCGAGACGCCCGGTCAGATAATAGATGGGTTTGCCCATTTCCGTGGCGCGTCCGATCGCCTCATCCACGGCATTGAGTCCGGGGATACGCCGCAGAAAAAGTGTTTTCTTTTTGGCCCGTCCGATGAAGCCCAACACAATGCCACAGAAAAGGACCATGAAAACCAAATTGTTCAGCTTCGGCCAATTGAACCAATTTTCCCCAGGCACCGCGGAAACGGTCTCTCCGACAAACGTCCCGGAGGCATCTTCGGCACTCACCCGAAAATAATACGGCTTGCCATTCTCCAACGTGCGTTCTTCGCCCGCTACGCTATACTGATCCACCTGGACCAGGTGCCAATCCTTGGGCGTTCTCCTTGCCCAGAAAGGTTCTTTCTGCTCCGATGCCAGCTCCTGATCGGAGGGAAACCGCATCGCCTCTATAAAGGGTCCCTCCGGGGATTCGGACACCGCCACCACATATTCGGTCGCCTCTCCGTCGTAGGGCATCGGGGACCAACTGATGGAAATGCTCCCTCCGCTGTCGTCGGGACGGTCAAACGCCCGGATGTCTTCGGGGGCAGAAAGGGCGTGCGCTGCCACAGAGAACAAGAGCATCAAAATCAAACCCGCAACAGCACCTGAAAACTCGCGGATCCATCTGCTGTTCATATCCACTCCTTTCGTGCACCCTTTTCCGTCAACTCCGCGCTGGTCCGATCACGATTCGCCGCTTCGCAAGAACAGGATTCTGAATCGGTTGGTCTCTCTGTGGGATTCTTTCTCGAAGTGTCCTCCAAGGCCTTCCGGGCCGATCCGAAGACCTTGGAATCGGTCTGGACCAAGCCCCCGTCCGAACTGCCGTCTTCCTCTTCAAAATGGGGTTTTCTGCTTATGAGATGTCGAGACCAGCCTTCCCATTTTTCCTTTGACGAACAGAAAGCGGCTTGGAGGGAAAAGGAATGAAAAAGTCAGATGAGTGGGAGTCCATCACGAGGATCAGGAGGTTTGAGGGTTACGACGAAGGAAAGGTACCGGTCGCCACGCGCTGTCGCCTGTTTGCCGATCGATTGCCGATTCTCTCACGGAGAGAGAACAGCGGAGCCCCTCCATATTTTCGGACCCG
>JAZDJA010000179.1:0-7798 GCA_043804415.1 Candidatus Latescibacterota bacterium
CCCCGGAAAGAAACCCTCCCCAGGGAGGGCTTCTTCCAGTGGAGGCCATCGTCGCTCTCTGCGTAACAAAGGGTATAGCCTCCCACCTTCATCTCCCGCTCGGCATCGAATACCTGGTGCACCGTGCCGGCATCCTGTTTGGGAAGCGCACTCTGGTACCAGCAGCGGAATCGCCCGTCCTCCTTTATGACCGTAAGCCAGTTCATCGAACCCTCCCAGGGCCGATCGGCAACCAGCCATGGGGCTGTCTTTTGCGCTTTTTCGATCCCGATCTTCACGCCGTGAGGAAGTCGGGTGCGCTTCATGCCGTGGCCGGACAGATCCGGATAGATGCCCCAGGTCCGCTTGTTCCGCTCGATCGCTTCCCTTCCCCATTCAGAAAGCCGATCCGGATCGAAGGTGGCTTCCAGCTGCCCTTTGTGCACGTGGTACCAATCCGTAAACAGGAAGGTCCTTTTCATGCTTTCTCCCAGCGTTTGCTCTGCGCATCGGGAAAGGGGTCACCGAGATTCCCCATCCGAAAACAGGCTCTGCAGGAATGCTCCTCATCGAGGTTGTCGTGCGCCGGCATCTCTTTTGCCACACGCCCATTGAGGAGAGCACCATTACTTCGTCTAAGATCTCCGTATTCCGCCACGGCCCGAAGCGAACGGGCTGTTCGCAGCGCACCCATCCTCTCTCTCATCCTTTCCGCCCCTTCGTTTACGACAGCCTCCACCGGACCACTTCGGTGTAGAGGTCGGCGTTGGTCTTTCCCAAGCGATAGGAATAGGCGGTCACCAGGGTACCGTCCCCGAGCTGGACGGTGGGCCCGAAGCCTCCGCCGCTCACCTGGTTCATGGGGGTCCTGGTTTCAATCATGATCACATCGTTCTCCAGGTCGAATCGGAAACCGTCTGAAAACTCCTCCCCGAGGACAGCACGCACGCCCAACTGATCCTGGTCGGCGCGCACGGTGTAGGTGAGGAGAAGTCGCCCGTCCTTCAATCGGAGAATCGAGGGATAGTGACACTCGCCGTAATCGCCGAGATCGCCGGTTTTCTTCCACGTCCGCCCGAGATCGGTGGTGCAGTACACCACGATGCGGTCGAAGTCGTCCAGATACAAGCCATCTGGTGCAGTATAGGGCGGCTGGCCCGGGCGATAGTCGTCCCTCATGTCGGGGTAGTTGACCTCGGGTGGGATGAGAGGTTCCAGTCGACCCGGAAGCGGGAAGAACTTCGGGGGCACGCGCACAAGCCCGTATATTTTGCCGGAACGCGCCTGCCACAGCCGTGCTTCCTCAAACATGGCGTACGGGAAGCCCTCCGGCACGCCCTCGAAGTGCGCGGGATACGAGGGTTCCCACGATTTCCCGTCGTCGAAGCTTCGCCAGATGTACTCCTTCGGTCCCTTTCTGTCGGGATTGGTGTTATCGCGGTCGGCGAACCCGAACATCAAGGATCCATCCTGCAGCTCGAGAATGGTCCGCGTGCCCACACAGATGCTCTCGGTCTTCGGTATCGCCACTCCCGGCGGATTGACCCAGGTGAACCCGCCATCCTCCGAGCGGTGGATGTAAAAGAGGGTGTTCCGGTCGCCGGTCTTGAGCATGGGTTCCCCGGTCATCAAGACGGCCCCGCTCTTGAGAACCGTGAAATACGGCTCCCCCCCGGTGAGGTCCGGCACCGCAAGCTCGGTCCACGTTCGGCCGCCATCCTCGGACCTCATAACCGGATGGTCATTGTCCAGATGGAGATTGGCGTTTGGCCCCGTGGATTCGGCGATCAGCCGCAGCTCGCCGTTCGGAAGTCTGGCGATGCAGGGTTTGTAGTAGGAGCTGAGGGAAACCCTTTCTGCGGATAACGTCTCGCCAAGCGTGCAGGGGTTCCTGACCTCGATGAACTCATTCCGACCAGCTTGTGTTGATCCCATAGTGTGTCTCCATCCCAAGTTTCATGTGGTTACGAGCGAGTGGTACGGCGGCTCCTTAGGGGCCCGAAGTCCCCAAACGATCTGGAGTATGGAAAACCCCATACGAATCTCTGAATTGACCACTGAACTCGGGCGTCTTCCAATGCAATGGCCACCGGAGTTACCAATGGACAATATCTGTAGGGAGCGAAGCGAATCCATTTCGTTGCTGCTTGTCCCAATAGGGAGGACGATCGCCCCCAGTGGGCAAGCCCAATGAGCAGGCGGATGCTTTGCCTGCATCCAGGAAGTGTCTTCAGCAAACAGGCGGATTCTGTTCCTCAGAACATCAGACAGCCAGGCTGGATACTGTTGTGCATCAGTTATGATTTCCTGCCAGGACAGCGTGGCACGAATATCATCCCCGGCCATGGGAACATGCTCTTCCCTGCTTCCTCCGGCCGGTTACTGATACTTCACGTGCAGCTCGAGCTTTTCTATGAGGAGTTCCTCGTGGGTTTCAGGCGATCGTTCCGTCACGTGCACCCCCACCAGGTTATCACCAACCGCGAGTTGCGGCGGTTTGACTGAAAAAACCAACCAACCAGCCTCAACGCTCGCACGCCCAAGTAATCCATTATTCAACCGTATTTCAACATGTTCTTCCACCCCTTTGGCCGGCGGGATGTTCCATGCGCAGTGGTCAGGTGTGTAGCGCGCGTTGTTCCCCGTAATGACCGGCTCAAGGCGGTCAGCCTCAGCCAGCTCTTTTGCCGCCGGATCGGACAACAGCAGGCGGAGGGTGATTGATGCTACCGGGCTCTTGGCAGCGCTCACATCGTCCCCTACCATCAGGGTGAGGAGCGTATCGGCATGGCCATTGTTGTTGAGCTTGGCGGGCAATTGTGAAAACATGTTGGTATTGCAGTACATCCATCGCGGCGTAGTCCAGTCTTCGGGATCCGGGATGATAGGCGCCATGTGGCCGCCACCACGGCGTTGTACCAGAAAAGTTTTGTTCTTCCTGTCAAGGCCTTGGGGATCGCCAAGTTCCCGGTAGATTTGTCGGTGGAGAGTCCAGACCACAGGTGGACTGTCGCTGGCAGACCCCGGTACCGTTGGGGGAGGATAGGTTGCAGGCGGGGTCCACACGACCGGATGGCTTTTGTCCACTGATCTCCCGGTCAGCGGGCTATGGTTCGCAAAGTTGAAGGTTTGTATGCCGTCGGCCTCCTGATAGCGCCAGTTGGCAAACACCCCTCTGAATACTTCGATCGGCGGGATGTAGTACCCGTCTGAAGCATGGTCATTGTCCAGGCACGGATAGAGCTTGATCTTGGTTCCAACCGTGATGCGCCGGAATGCGGCAATATCCACGTCAAAAGACCGGCAACCCACCACAAAGATATCCACCAGCTGTTCGCGCGCCCAGGTTTCCACGTCCAATCCGTCAAAGTGGCATCCCATCAGGTTCTCAGGCACCCGCGCGGACAAAAGAAAGGGGCGACCCCGCCGCTTTTCGACCTCGAGCAGCATGGTCCTGACCGAGCGCATAAACTCGGACATGGCGTTCCGGTTTTCCCACTGATGCCCCGGAGGGAGTACAGGGCAGATCCTGGCAAAGTCAATGTCGATGCCATCAAAATCGTAGTCCTCAGCGATCTCCCGCAAAATGGATAATTTGTGGTCTCGCACCCCCGGAACGGCAAAGTTCCAGAAAGGAGCCGCATAGCCCACCTCGTCCCAGGTGTGTATCAACCATTCGGGATGGGCCTTTTTCATCGGCGACACGACAGGCACCCCGTCAACCGTATCGTTATCAGAACCATTTAGCCTGTAGGTAAGAAAGGCCTCCTTATTTCGTCTCCTGGTTTCCTCCAGACAGACCTGCACGATATTGAATCCGGAAGCCGCCCAGTCCAAGTAACGCGGCACATCGATTGGTGGCAATACCTTCGACGGATACAGCGTATGATTTCCCTCGCTCCAATTCCACCAAACGCTGTCTATCGGTGAGTTTTCGGCATCAACCGAGTCAAACAGGCGCTCGATGAGCTGTTCCCCTTCTATGTCGGGCAACCCGATCACTGCGGCCAAGGCATCGTAATTGATGATGACGCGCCGACAGCGGTTAAGTGCCGCTATGTGTTCTTTAGACAAACGGTTACCCATCATATCGTCCTCCATAGCCTGCATGCTGCCGTGACAGCGGAGTGGGGAGAGCGGATGAAGAAAGGACTGGATCCCAGTGAGCCGCGTACCGACTTTCTGAGCATCTCAAAAAAAACGCATGTTGGGCGCACAACCTGCGTGCTAAGGTGCCACCGAGAACGCATATAATTGGGCCTTCCGGAGCACAAAGCGCAGTCGTACCGGTTTTCTATGGGTACGGGGAAGCACTCCCTTTCCCCTCCAAGACAAAGCGACACGAATGTGATCCCCGGTTATGGGAACATTCTCGGCAACGGAAAAGCCGTCCAGCGTCTCCAGCGTCTCCGCATCCAGGATTTCTGCGCGAAGTGCGCCATAGCTGGCATCCACATTCACATGCAGTTTCCCTTCAGAGAGGACAAGCGGCTTGGTGACGAGGCGCCCTTCCTCTTTTGCATCCAGAGAGACAAACCCGTCCAATCGCATCTTTGCCAGACACAAGGCGTTTTGGTCCTCAAAGAATGCGGGATCCATGTTCTTAAACAGTTCCCGATGTCCGCGGAAACGGAGCGCATTGTAATACACCCAGATCTCGTCTCCCCGAACAATGGGGGCGCCGCTGGGCAACACCTGCGCGGTAGCGTAGTTTGTGCCATCCCAGGGCTCGATGGGGAGGAATACCTCCCGGTTTGCCACGCGCGTCCAATTGTAGAGATCTCGCGATGTCGCCAGCTCAATCTGATTGATCGCGGTAAAGTTCAGCTGGGGCGGCGGTATCGCCCCCGCGGGATTGAACAGCACGGGGAATCCGAGGTAAATCCCCTCGTAGGGGAGCACGGCCATATTATACACTTCGGCGATAAAATCCGTCTCATCCACGATGGGGGGGGAGAGGTACGCGGGATCCGCCACCACCGCCTGCACGCGCTCTTTGCGGTTTGCCCGGTCCGTTTCATCTGCATGGAAAGTGAGCCTGAGCTCCGACCAGTTCACGAAGTCCCTGCTCGTGGTCAGCCACACCGACCTTCCCCAGAATTGGGTGCCCTGCTTGACGGTGGCCAGAAACTGCCGGCTCTGGGGGTCATAGACGAATTGGGATTCATCGCAGCTGAGGATCTTCGGGATGTCGAGCATCGTCCATGCAAATCCGTCGGGCGACACGGCGGGAAAGCGGCAGCGGCAATCAAACAAGCCCTTGTATCGTCGGGTGGGGTCCGGATCCTCCTCGTCGCGAAGGATGTGGTAAAGCCCTTTGTCCCCGAGCTGGGGGTCGACCGCGATGTTGTTTCTCCTTGTGCCCCGCCACTCAAAGAGACCCAGGTCGGGCGTTTCCCAGTGGAGTCCGTCTTCGGATTGGGCATAATGCACCAGGGGCATTTCCGTGTCGTGGTATCTGCCATGGGGTGCCACCCTGTAGGATCCCCAATACCACCACTCCCACAGCTGTTTTTCCGCATTCCACTGCGGTGTATTCCGACTCTGGACGGCATATTGTCCGCGCGACGTGTCGGGTCGCAGCACGGGCCCGCACTTTCGGGGTTGGTGGAGCGTCCGCACTATCCCGGACATGGTTTCGATACCATAATCGTCCAGGAAAAGTTGTTTCCGATCGCCTACTTGAATGACGGTACTCATCGCCTGTCACTCCGTTGCGGTCTTCTTGACTCGTTTCCAATACGGGCGGATGCCTGGGTCCACGGCTCTCACGGAGTCCCCTGAGAGCCCGTCATGGCGGTCACGTTTATCATCGAATAGGGATGACTCTCCCGCTTCCATTCCCTGTCACCATACAATGGTTTCCCCGGAGACAAAGCGGGTGATCTTCTTCATGGGCGCCTTCTCCTGCCTGTAGTGGTCCCTCTGATAGAGAGGATAGATCGTCCCCTCAGGGGAAATGTCCACCACCGTGTTTCCCCTGAGGGCTAACCTGTAGGGCTTCCCGCCGATTTCCTTGAACATTGTTCTCTCTTGGATGGGAAACTCCACGACCATCCGGTCGCCCGTCCTCAGCCCCTTGACCTCGATGTAGCCTCCCAACCAGCCAAACTCCCGCTTGTTGCCGTTGACATGGCACCGGACCTCATGCCGGTCACACCATTCCGGGATCCGCACCGCCACATTCTCTGCCTCCTTGATCTTGAGCGCTACCTTGCCTTCGTAGGGGAGATGGCTGTCCACATCAAGCCACGTGGAAGCCCGGTTCAAAAGGAGGTTCACCTTGACCCCGTCGCCCTCCTTGGTCACGATGCTGTCCCAGACGTAGTAGAGGCTTCTTCCGGCGTTGCCGATGCAGCACTGCATCAGCGCAAAGTGTCGGCCGTCGTTGGGCATCGCCCATGCGGCGAAGGACCCCACCGCCCGCTCCACAGCGTCCGTCTCGTCTTCCCACAGTTGGGTAGGCTGACTCTCCCGCCTGTAGAAACTGGGATGGGTGCCTTCTGATAGGCGATCCACCCAATCGGTGCGGGTGATCTGGTTCTCCACAAACTGGTTGCGCACGCAGCGGTCCACATCCTCCCAATAGTCACCGGCCCCCGCCTTGCTGAGCATGACGCCAAGGACGAGCATATCCGCCACCTCACACGTCTCACATGAACGGCTGGCAGGATCGCGTTCCGCAGTCGGAATCTCCTCAGGGTAGTAGCCGACCAAGGGTTCGCCGAAAGCCTTTCCAAACTCGTAGCCTCTCTTCACGAAGTCAATGAGGTCTTTGTCGTTCACCGTAGTCGCGTATTCGAGGATTGAGATCAGCACCCCGGAGTTGGCGTGGAAGTGAAAATACAGCCAGCGACCATCCTCGCCATACGCCTCGCCGTGTTCAAGAAGGGCTCTAACCACTCCTCCGGCCAACTTCAACGCAGGCTCATATCCCGTGAGCCTATAATATAGCGAACAAGAGTGGGCTGCATTTCTCGCTGGTTCGATGGCATAGACCCCTTTGAGCATGGGCCCTTCGACAGGTCCCTTGTCTCCCAGCACGTAGTGTGCGCCCCCGCCCCTGGAGAAGTAGCAATAGTCTTCCTTCCATACGGCCAAGTCCGATAGCCGGTTGATCTTCTTCTCAATCAGCTCCTTCCAGAGCAGGTTCTTGTCGTGTTGATACCACATACAAAGAGCCTGGATCATACGCGCCTCTTCCCAAATACCCGCATAGGGCTGTTTGGTCCGATCCACTATGCTTCCGCCTACAGTGTATCCAGGCCACCAGGCTACCTTGCTCCACGGTGCATAGAAGAAGCCGTCTTTGCCCGCAAGGTGGAGCCGACATTCCATGAATGCCTTGTCCATCTCGATGTTGTAACTGCTCCCGCTCATGATGCGCACCAAAGGCAAGGCTTCCAGATGCTTGCTGACACATCCGTAGTCTCCACCAAGTATCAGGACGGATGGCTTCCTGACGAAATTCGCGTTTCCGAAGAACTGGTAATCCATCGCCGGGTCCAACATTCTGGTATAGGCGTTGATCGCAAACCTGGCGTTATCCGTCAGGTCCAGCGTGTCAGGAACATCAGCTTCATACCGCTCTCCCCCGAAATGGGGCACGGGAATCTCCGCATCCGCAACCTTCTTGTCCACATAGTCCATCGTTCTCTCGATGCGTGAGATACTGCGTAGTGCGTTGATGCGTTCGACTGTAGTTGTGGGAGGACGCCCTTCACGAGAACTATCCATTTTCTTGCCTCCTGGATGGGATGGCCAAGGTGGTCTTTGAGAGAAACTGCTGTTTCACGAACCTCATCAGATCGGGGATCAT
>JAZDJA010000180.1:0-2395 GCA_043804415.1 Candidatus Latescibacterota bacterium
GAGGCAACCCTTCGATCATCTGATCTATCATTTTGTGCTTACCTATTCAAACTGGGAGACGGGGACGATCTGTTTTTCAGAGAGTTTTGAATCCTTGAGCGAGGGATTGCAGAATGCGCTCTGGGAGTTGGGGGGTGTGCCGGAGTTGCACCGCACGGATCGACTCTCCGCTGCGGTCCGGAAGCCGGATCAGCCGGAGGAGTTCACGCACCGCTACCGGGCGTTGCTGGATCACTATGGTTTGCAGGGCCACAGAACTCAGGCCGAGAGTCCCAACGAGAACGGGGACGTAGAGCAGCGCCACCATCGATTGAAGAGGGCGTTGGGGCAATCTTTAATGCTCCGGGGGAGTTTTGATTTTTCAACTCGTCAGGAATACGCGGATTTTTTGGGCAAGCTTTTCGCCCAGCTCAATGCGGGGCGTGGGGGTCGATTTCGAGAGGAAGGGAGGGTGCTTCGGCGTTTGCCCCCCAGGCGCCTGGATAGCTGCAAGAGGCCTCGGGTCCGGGTGGGGCCGAGCAGCACCATCCGGGTCAACCACAACGTGTATTCGGTGGACAGCCGTCTGATCGGAGAGAAGATCGAGGTGCGGGTTTATGCCGAGCGTCTGGAGGTATGGTATGCCCAGCAGTGCATAGAGACGATGCCGCGTTTGCGCGGGGAAGGCAAGCACCGCATCCAGTACCGGCACATCATTGACTGGCTGGTGCGCAAGCCTGGGGCTTTTGACAACTATCGTTACCGGGAAGAGTTGTTTCCCACCCATCGATTCCGCATGGCCTATGACTGGCTGAAGAGGCGGCATCCTTCTCGGGGGGCCAAGGAGTATCTGGGGATATTACATCTGGCGGCCAGGGAGAACGAGGCTGCGGTAGATGATGCTCTGCGAAGGCTCATCGATCAGGAGCTCCCCATCAGTATCGAGGCCGTAGAAAGGGTCGTAGGAGGCGCTGAAGGGCGGATCCCTTTGCCTGCCCAAGTTCTCATCCCAGAGGTTGATTTGGCCGTTTACGATGGGCTTCTAAGCAGCAGCAAGGAGGGGATGCCATGTTATCAAGCGAACTGAAACCCTCCTTGGCCCGGTGTCTGAAAGAGTTGCATCTGCCCACCGTGCGAGCCTGTTATGGCCAAGAGGCGGATCGGGCACGTCAGGAATCCTTACCCTACGAACACTACCTTGCCGAGGTGATGGAACGAGAGCGTGAGGTGCGCCGGCACAATCGGGTCCAGAGGTTGTTGGGAGAATCCAAATTGCCTTTGGAGAAGAGCCTGGAGACTTTTGAAACGGGACGGCTTTCTTCCATGCTGACATCGCAACTCAGCGCCCTGCTGGAAGGGTCCTTTGTGGAGCGCTCAGAGAATGTCCTGGCTTTTGGGAATCCGGGAAGTGGGAAAACCCATCTGCTCTGCGCCCTTGCCCAGGAACTGATCCACCGACAAGGTCGCCGATTGCTCTTCACCCGCTGCAGCCTTTTGGTGCAGCAGTTGCTCGTTGCGAAGCGAGACCTGAAGCTGCCCCGGCTACTGAAGGCCCTTTCCAAGTATGAGGTGATTCTGATCGACGAGATTGGCTATGTTGAACAGAACCGAGAGGAGATGGAGGTTCTCTTTATCCTCTTGGCTGAACGCTACGAACGGGGGAGTCTGATGATCACCAGTAATCTCCCTTTTTCCAAATGGGAGCGTATTTTCAAGGACCCCATGACCACAGCGGCGGCCATTGACCGTCTTGTCCACCACAGCATCATTCTGGAATTGAATCTTCCGAGCTACCGGCTTGAGCATTCAACGGCGAATCGGGAAGCTCGGCCAGAGGTCTGAATCTCAAAAGACGTGTAAGGAGGTGAAAGGAAATGGAAATGTCAGTTTATAATCCGCAAAAGGGACGCTTGGAAACGATAGATGCGGTGTTGACCAATGAAAACACGACGTGGTTCGACAATTGTACGCAAAGTCATGACGTTGCCATGATAACGGATTTTGAAGGAGGTCTCCTGATCCGTGAGCTCGGATACGGCTATCCGGTGAGGATTTATGGCATGTGCCGAGCGGATATCGGGTTTGACCAGAGAAAAGCACAGGAACTCAAAAATCTATACGCATAGAACCGGGCGAAAAGCGGGGGGAGACACCGCGGCCGGCGGGTGAACCTCCGGTCGCCCTACGGGCTCCCTCCGTTTCACCCGCTTCGGATAAGGAGCTGGCTTTGAGGCAAGGGGGAACCGGGAATTATAATTGTCGCTGAGGGGAAAAAATAATTGACGCCAGACACTCGGCAATGAATTCTAATGCCCTATTCGGTCCCGATCATGTTCGGGACGCAGAGCCTGACCTGCGGCTACGACGGCGGCGAGCCTGCGGCGCCGGAGGAGTATGGCGATACGTTCCGCTTCAC
>JAZDJA010000181.1:0-10524 GCA_043804415.1 Candidatus Latescibacterota bacterium
ATAGACGGGCTGACGCTTTGTGCGCACGGAGATGCGCAGGACCAGCTCGGGCAGATCATGAAGTCGGGCAAACTGGTGGTCTATGGGGTCGTGGGGCAGACGTTCATGTATGGCGCCAAGGGCGGGGAAGTCTATATACTCGGCAATGCGGCAGGAAGGCCGCTGATCAATGCGGTGGGGCGCCCGCGGGTGGTCATCAACGGGACGTGTCTGGATTACCTCGCGGAGTCCTTTATGGCGGGAGATCCCCTGAATGGCGGCGGATTTGTCGTGCTCAACGGCGTAGCCTTCGACGAGAAAGGACAGATTCATGCGTTGCCAGTGCCGTACCCGGGAGGAAATTTGTTTTCACTGGCCTCCGGGGGAGCGATCTATCTCCGGGATCCGCACGCCCAGGTTGTGGAAGCGCAGCTCAACGGCGGGGAGTTTGGGCCCATGACCGCCAAAGATTGGGCGCTGATACTCCCGTATCTCCAGGAAAACGAGCGACTCTTCGGAATCTCCGTCGAGCGCGATCTCCTGACCGTGGACGGCGTCCGGATCGCTCCTGAGGCGGTGTATCGGAAGGTCAGGGCGGTGAAGCTGTCGGTGCTCACGGAAGTTGCGGAGGGGGATTGAGAAGATGAACGGCCTTCTTGGGTTCTGAGGGGGGTCAGAGAAAGAAAAGAGGCGGCCTGAGGGGAATTCTTCAGGCCGTCTTTTTTGGTGCAGGGGCGATCACAAGGATCGCCCCTGCACGAGCGATGCGAGATCAAACACAGATACGCCCCTGCAAATGCCCTATCGCACCAGTACCATCTTGCGCACCTTGAAGAAATCCTCGCTGTTCAACGCGTAAAGATAGACCCCGTTGGCGGCCTGTCTTCCCGCCTCATCCAGACCGTCCCAGATGACACGATACGTTCCGGCGGGCCTTGTCCCCTCCACTAAGGTTCTGACCACCTGACCTGTCAAGGTGTAAATCGTCAGGTGGACCGATGCAGCTTCTGGAAGCTGATAGGAGATGGTGGTCCACGGGTTGAACGGATTCGGCACGTTCCCGGACAGGTCATACCGGTCCGGGGAAGATGTCAGCGGAGCCTCCTCTCTCTGAATCTGAGGGGTGGCCGCCATCGGCCCATGCCGGGCAATCGTTTCATCAAAGGCGACGTCCTCCAGTTTATACCAGTATGTCCTTCCATCCTCCAGTCTCCCGTCCACAAACGTGTAGCTCCGCCCGCTCGCCGTATTCCCGGCCCCCTCGATCAGTTCGGCAGTGATACGCTCATAGGGGCCCTCCTTTTGCGTGGCCCGATAGAGATGAAAGCCCAGGTTAGCCACTTCGGATGCGGTGCGCCAATGCAGGATCACCTCGCCCTCGGCCGCCTCAGCAGAAAATGCCGCAAGCACCACAGGCAAAGCCGTATCCACAAGCAACGGAGTGTCCAGTTTTCCGTGACCCCAGGCATAATCCGGAAGCCCGGAAGCGTAGTAGTCCGTTCTCGCGGTGGAGATCACCCAGTCCCTGATCTGGGAGAGCGAACTTGTCGGATATTTGTCCAACAGCAGTGCGACCGCGCCCACTACGTGGGGGGCGGCCATACTCGTGCCCGACAGGGAGCCATGCTGCCCGTCTTCCGGATCGCCCGAGGTTGGGATGGCAGAATAGATGCCGCCGCCCGGTGCGGCGATCTCCGGTTTCTGCCGCCCGTCCCGCGTGGGACCGTTGCTGCTAAAATAAGAGAGGTCGCCCTGCGCCGAACTCTTGGTGTTATACGATGCCACGCAAAGGGCGTCCACCGCATTCCCGGGTTCGGTGACCAGTTTACCGTTGGACACGTTCGAGGTAAAATAGGGACCCGCACTCGGGTAGAACAGCCATGCGTCGAAGTGCCCATCTCCGCTTGAAGGAGAGCGGCTGCTCAGCGCGAAGCTCCATGTCCCGGTGGCAAGCGCACCGCTATTCCCCGCAGAGATCTCGATATAAACCTCCTCATCGCTGTTGGACGGATCCCCGTTGGCGTTGTAGATATAGACCGTGTCATCACCGGCGGAATCCTCTATCTCGCTCTCAAATCCCGTTGAGACCGATCCGCCTCCGGGCGCGGATATCGTGCAGGTGTATCCATCGCCTCCCGTGTGCCAGAGGTCTATGCCCAGGATGGTTATGCCGGTCCCGACGGAAAAGGTCGTGATCACCGCGTCCTCGGTGTAGGTCGCTTCCGCGTGCTTATTGCTGTTGTTGCTGTTCCCTGCGGCGATGACCACCATCTTTCCCGTTCCGCAGGCGCTGCTCAGCGCGGTCTCATAGCTGTCCGTGCCGTCGTGCGGCCCGTATAATCCCCCGATACTCAGATTGACGACTGCTGGTCGGCCCAGATTCTGGGCCTCGGTCATAATGTAGTTGACGCCATCTACGATCGTGCTTCTGAAAAAGGTGGTCCCCACGATGATCAAATCTGCTCCAGGCGCCATGCCCGCAAAGGTTCCGGACGCTTTCCCGTCTCCCGTGGCCGAACCGTCCCCGGCTGCGATGCCAGCCACGTGGGTCCCATGGCTCGCACTGGGCTGGTGTCGCACCGAAACCGTGGGGTTTCCGACCAACTCCCCGTTGAGATGCGCCTGCGTGTACTCCACGCCATAAGTGTAGCCCGAGGGATTGGCCTCATTCCCATCCGGGGTCAGCGTCTGATCCCAGATGGACAAGATTCTCGAAGTCTGTAGCGGACCGGGCTTTACAAAATCTCCGTGGTCCCAGTCTATTCCAGAATCCACTATCCCAACAATAACGTCCGTTCCATCGTAGGTGCTGTGCACCTGGTCGGCGTTGACGCCCAGATAGATGGTGCCGGGCGTGACAAGTGTGCTATCCGAGGTGGACACATCCAGGAGCGGTTCGTCCTTGATGGAAGCTTCCACCCACCGAACGCCGGAGAGTTGGGCCAGATTTCCGAGCGCACGGCGGGGGAATGCGGGCCGTCATGACCTCTCCCAGCACCGAGTGCACGGTCGCTCCCACAGCCTCCACCTCACTTCTTGTCATCGTGCCCCGAACAAAGACATCCATCGTCGGATCCTCCGCCGAAACAGGTCCTCCGAGCATACTCTCCTGCGTTCCGCGCGCTGTCTGGGATTTGCCCATGGCTCGGTGCAGGACGGGGGATACCTTTCTCATCGCTCCGGGATCGGCGATGCTCTCACTCATCCCGATCAGAATGCCCAACGCCACCAGAAACAGCTTCTTCTTCAACATAGTTGGTCCTGTTCAATTCTCTTTTTTAGAGGATCGAAGTCTCCAGAAATCGGCCAATAGAGCACGGCTTCCATTTACGTCATTTCTGGCCGCAACCGAGAGTCCCATCCGGTTCTCCGGAGAAGAATGCGAGAGTCTCACCAGCGTTTGGTCCAGTTGGCGCGTGGGCCAGATCCCCCACCCGACATTGGCAGAGGTAGTCCCAGCGGGCTGATGATCTTTGTGCGCGGTTCCAAGCCGCCAAACAGACTGGGAAATCAACCAGGTCGCACGGAAAAGCCATGATAGTGGAAAACAAGTTCGGCGCATGTGATCTATATCACATGAGAAGATGTTCTTCCCTCTCTTTCTTCGGTAATCTCCCATCGACAGCTCCCCCGTCATGGGTGTCCCTGCAAGGGCAGGAATGCATGTTGCGCGTGGAAAATGCTCTTCCGATCTGATTTGGCAGGTAGCCCCTTCTGATTGCCCCCCCCCTTCGGTTTCAACACATGCCCAACGTTCAGTGTCATCCCTCAAAAAGGTCACGGATGCCCCCACGGTCCTCCTGACAGGGACGGTATTCGGTTGGACTGGGGATAAGAGCATCCCGAGCCAGCCTGAGAAAATGAGAACTCCAAACCGATCAAGTTGAGGCCCCCTGACTGAGGGATGTGGCGGGAGCGGTTCTCCAAAAAAAGGGTTCTTTCCTCCCCCCCAAAAGCCTTGACATTCTCGGTGGAATGCCTTATCTTTCCCCCCAAAAATGCGAATATTGTCCAACAATTTTTCTGGGACTTTTTCGGTGGGAGTTTCATCCATGGAACAGCCAACACGCCAGACGCTGGCCATACAGATTGCCGGGCGAATCCATCAACGAATCCGCCGGAGAAATATGCAGCCCGGCGACGCGTTAGGAACGGAGCTCGGGCTGGCTGAGGAGTTTGACGTCTCGAGGAACGTGGTGCGCGAGGCCATTGGCCGCCTTCGAGCGCTCGGAATCGTTCGGAGCAGACAGCGCACCGGACTGGTTGTGGGACAGACCGATCCGATTCGCCTTTTTGAGCAAGGGTTGCCGTTGTTCTTGTCTGGGGAGAGTGCCAATATCTTTGAGCTGGCAAAACTGCGCTATGTGCTGGAAACCGGCGCGGTGCATCTGGCCGTGCAGCATGCAAGTGACGCACAGATACATCGAATGGCCGCACTTTCCGATCGAATGGCTCGGATGGTACAGCAAAACAGGGAGGATCAAGCCGATTCGCTGGAAGCGCAGTTCCACGGCCTGATCCTGGAGGCCACGGACAGCCAGTTGCTTTCTCGGATGCATGTGGTGGTGTCGCGATACTTCGCGGAGACCTCGAATCGAGTTTCCCAATTTGGCCGGATGGAGGCGAAGGATGCCATGGAGCATCAGCGCATCGCGCAGGCGTTCGCACGCAGGGATGCTGAGACGGCTCAAAGGTATCTGGAGCAGCATCTGCGCATGATCCTCGACCATGTTGGATCCAAGGAACAGGAAGATTGGCCCGACTGTTCGGACGCGATCTAGGGCATCGATTCGACCGCTTGGGCGGGCTTTTCACAAGGAGCGAAATGGGGGGCACCGTTGTGATGGAATTTTCGAAGGAAGCACTTATCGAGCGGGTGACCCATGTGATTGCAGATTGCACGGCAACGCTGATCACAGTGGATCAGAAGGGATTCCCGCGGGCACGCGCGCTGGAAGATCATAACCCATACGACGGGTTCCAGTTCTGGTTTGCCACGGACGGGCATACCCGAAAGGTCGCTGAGATTGAGGCGCATCCCAACGTCTGCATCATGTATCAGCCGGCGAGCGTGGCCGGGTATATCTGTGTGATGGGAATGGCCCGGATCAGGACGGACGAGGAGGCCCGACGTTTCATCTGGCGGGAGGAATGGGCCAAGTACTACCAGGATCCGATGTCCCCCGATTATGTCCCGATTCAGGTGATTCCCAGTCGCATCGAGTTTTACGATGCCAACATCGGCGCTCACGCGGACGAGGGATTCGGCCCGCTGGTGATGGATCTGTAGCGCGATGCTGCGCCACGGTCAAGCTCGGCGGTCCTTCCTGGCAGGCGGGCTGTTCCAAAGACGCATTCACTAGGCGCAAACCTTTGCATGGGAATGGATCATACGATGAACACTCAGGTACTGAAGAAGATGGGCGCACACTTCCTTTCTGGGCATTTTGACTGTCCGTCCGAACAGCCCATGTCCAAGTATGCGGCAGGGCTCCATCAGGCGCTGGTGCATGCCCCCCTCTCCATCGAGTCGGGCCATGCGCTCGCGCCCACCGGTCGCTTGATCGAGGGTCCATGGGCCCCGATTCTAAATGGGATTGTGCCCACGCCCCCCGATCAACCGGAGGACCTGGCGCCCGGTCTGAGCGCTTTCCGAGGCTATTGGCAGGCGTATGATGTCGAAGTCGTGGTGCGGGAAACGCTGGATGCGGAGGGACAACGGCTGTATGCTGTAAACGGCCGGGATCGCTATCAATATCTTTTCAGTACATGGCAGGGCCATGCTACGCTGGATTATGCCGCGATCCTTCGGCTGGGACTGCCCGGATACAAAGACCGAATTCGCAGGGGACTCGAAGGGGCTCACCGCGCCGGGACAACGGACCAGATCGAACTCTTCGATGCGCTCACGACGGTCATGTCCGGAATTGAAGTGCTGGTAAAGAGGTACGCGTCCGCGTGTGGGGAGCGCGCAGCCCTAGCCCAAGGGCAGGATCTTTGTCGTCTGGGCCGATTGGAGGGAGCCTTTCGCGAATTTCTTGCCGGTCCGCCCCGTGATTTTTTTGGTGCCCTGCATCTCGTGCACTTCATGAATGCCCTGGACGGATACGACAATGTGGGTAGGCTGGATCAATATCTCTATCCCTTCTACCGGGCAGATATAGATCGTGGAATGCTCGCGCCGGATCAGGCCGAGGATTTACTGGTCGAGGCCCTAGATATCTGGGGGAAAAACGGGCATTGGCAGGTTGTGATCGGTGGAACGGATCGGGAGGGTCAAGATGCCGCCAACGAACTGACCCTGTTGATCCTTCGGGCTCGTGGCAAGGTGAAACGCCCGAAACCCAGCGTATCGGTGCGCTTGCCGGGAAAGTCGTCGAGTGCGCTGATGGATGCGGCGCTGGATCTCCTTGGGAAAGGTTTCGGTCAGCCGGCCTTTTACAATGAGGAACTTTACCGCCATGCGCTTGGGCAGATCGGCGTGCCAACGGAATCAGCGTCCGAATTTGTCCTGGGGGGCTGCAGTGAGACGCACATTGCCGGTAAGAGCGCGGCTCGGGATGCGTTTTTCAACCTGACCAAAGCATTGGAGGCGGTCTTCTACAATGGGAGGGTGTCCTTCGAGGGAGGACCATTCGGCCTGCAAACAGGCCCTTTGGAGGATTTGCGCACGTTTGAGGATTTTCTGAGGGCCTACAAGAAGCAGGTGGCGTATCTGGTGGAGGTGTTCGTGCGGTACCGCAATCACGTCCAGCAGGTGGTGGCCCGTCTCCAGCCTGCGCTCATGCGATCTATTTTCATATCGGGTTGTCTGGATTCCGGTCTGAGCCATAGCGCGGGAGGCGCGGAGTATAATTATGGGATGATGGACGTGTATGGCATCCCGAATGTGGCCAATGCGCTCTTCGCCGTGCGGACACTCGTCTATGAAGAGCGGTGCGTGTCCCTCTCCGAACTGGTGGAAGCCCTGCGGCTTAATTTCGAGGGCCATAGTGGGCTTCGCGATCGCTGTCTGCGGCTTCCAAAATATGGCAACGGAGACGAGGGAGTGGACGCTTTGGCTGCGGATGTCGCCGATCATGTCTTCTCCCTGGTGCTGGAACAGTGGTTGGTTGTAGGGGATGGGTACTATGCGTTTTGCGCATCTGCTCCGGGCGCGCACGTGATGTTCGGGAAGACAACCGGTGCCACACCGGATGGCCGCCTTTCGGGCACTCCGCTGGCCAACTCGATTGGGCCGATGCAGGGGACCGATCGAATGGGTCCCACGGCGATGCTGCAATCTGTTTCCGGTCTGCCCTTGTGGAAGTGCGTGGGAAGCCCTGTGGTGACGCTCAGTCTCAGTCCCTCCTTCTTGTCTGCGGGCGATCGGGGCGCGGTCGCTGCGCTGATCCGGACCTTCTTTCGCCTGGGGGGCATGCAGATCCAGGTGAGCCTGGTGGACCGGGATACTTTGGAGGATGCGATGAAACATCCCGAGGCGCATCCGTCGCTCATGGTTCGCGTATCGGGCTACTCCGAACGATTTACTCGCCTGTCTCCTGAGCTTCAAGGGGAGATCCTGTCTCGAACGGTTTATGCGGCAGGGGCGTAGTCCCTGGAAATGGGAGAGCTTTCGGGCCTCCTTGGCAAGTGGGAGGGTTCTTGGAGCAGAGGGTTGCTGGAAGGAAGGGCAACCGTAAGGATGGCCATGCAGAATCACTATTCGATGCCAGCGCGATCGGTGCCGGTGATAGCGGATGTGGATGTTGTGGTGGTGGGTGGGGGATTTTCCGGCGTGTGCGCCGCCGTGGCTGCTGCACGGGCGGGTGCGAGCGTTGCGCTTACCGATCGGGATGGGATGCTGGGCGGGCAGGCTGCGGAGATCTATGTGTTTGGAATCAACACCATTCTGGATAGGGAGGGCAACCCGTTTATCCGGGGGCTCCCGTGGGAGATCATCCAGCGGACCCTTGCGGAAGGGCAGTCCGATCCCATGTGGACGGGAGCCGAGTTTGAGCGGATGGCGCGCGAGGGGATCCCCGCTGTACTGGGCGAGCTGGGGCTGGATCCTTCCTATGACGCATACCAATATCTCAACCCCAATGCCTTCCGCTATGTGCTTCAGACTTTGATGGATGAGGAGGGGATCATCCCGTTCCTGGAAAGTCCGCTCACGGACGTGATGCGGGACGGCGATCGGGTGACAGGCGTGGTGGCCCAGGGAAATCACGGACCGTTTGCGCTGGCGGGCAAGGTGGTGGTGGACACGACCCCGCATGCGGGGGTGGCGGCCCTCTCCGGTCGGCCGTTTGCCCATCCCGACGTGTATACCGGCACCCACCCGCGCGTGGCCGGGGTGAAGATCGATCAGGTGATCGCATACCTCTGCGCGCATCCCGATGAGGCGGAGTTTGTGGGCGTGGTCTCCCACGACCCAAATACGCTGACCCGGCTGGTTGCGCGTGGCATCCCGCTCTGGATGAAGGGCTTCAGGGGGGTGCAGGAGCAGGCGATCCGGGACGATCCGATCTACGAGATGCTGGGATACGGCGATCCGCCCTGCCTGATGTTCTTTTACGATCGCGACGCATGCGGCTCCTACTGGGTGCACTCGACAGAATGGACGCCCACGAAACTGGACGATCCGGTTCATCTTTCAAAGACCCTCGCGGAAATGCGGAAACGGCAGTGGGTGACCCACAAGCTGTTTCGGGACTATGTGCCGGGCTTCGAGCAGGCGCACCTGATGGACGTGCATCCCCATATCGCGCGGGCGCTGATGATCTCCCGGGAGCCGGGCGGATTCACCGACTATGATTTGCCCTGGGAGGCGATCGAGCAGGGGGGGAACCGATATCCGGACGCGATCGCACGGATCATGGGCCATCCCGAAAAAGGACAGGCTGCGGACGGATTTCAGCTGCCTTATCGGTGCCTGCTTCCCAAGGGGCTGTCCGGTTTGCTCGTAACCGGGAAACCGGCCTGTCGTTTCATCCACTATCACAGCACGGTGGCCGCAGTGGGCCAGGCTGCTGGCGTGGCCGGTGCGATCGCTGCTGCCGAAGGGGTGCTTCCGCGCGAGGTGTCGGTGCCCAAGGTGCAGGCGGAACTGAACCGGCAGGGCGCGGTGGTGTTCTGATCAACCGCGACAGCCACCAAAGAGTCCTGCGGATCGGGAGCCATTTTCCCCACGAAGAGGACGTTCCATGGTGACCCCCAAACGGCGGATGCTAAACGCCTACAGAGGCCTTTTCTCCGATCGGTATCCGGTGGCTCCGGAGTTTTGGTACTACTATCCGGCCCAGGTGATGGGGGTGGGTATGGTCGAGTTCCAACGGGAGATCCCGCTGTGGCAAGCGCTGCAGACCACCTTCCGGAAATATGGCACCGAAGGGTGGGGCGTTGCGTTCCCGTCGATCCGCAACCCGGACCTCGAAACCGCCATCGCATTTGAGCGGATTTCCGATCGACAATACCGGGAGACACGGAAAAATCGGTACAGAGGCAGGGAGTTCGTCTCCACTGCCCGCTACGATGTGGAAGAGCCCTTCTGGTCGGAGACGCATGCGGTGTCCGACCGGAAAGATCTGGATGCCTGGGTTGATATGGCCCTCTCCCCGAAGAACGTCTGTGACTTTAGCGGGGTCAACGAGGCGCACCGGGGTGTCGGGGAGGATTACCTGCTGGAATTCTGGCTGGGCACGCCCTTTTTCGACTTTATCGCGGGCGCGATGGGTTTCGAAAGCGCCGCGTTGTTCTTCATGTCGGAAAATGACGGGGTGCTGACGTCCTGCCTGAACCGATATATCGAGTACCAGAAAGCGTTGATTGCTCAGGTCTGTGAGCAGACTCCCTATGAATCGTTTGCCATAGGTTGTTCCTTTTCCTGCAATTCGCTCATCGGCCCACTGATGTGGAGAAGATGGGATAAGCCCTATATCCACGCAATGACCGAGGAGGCTCACAAGTGGGGAAAGTTGCTTCACGTCCATTTTCACGGCAAGTCCCTGGAGACGGTGGCGGACTTTGCCGAGATCGGGATGGATTGTGTGTGTCCGTTTGAGCGTTCTCCGGGAGGGGACATCAACGGGGCCGAGGGACTGAGGGCCGTCCGGGAGCTGCTTCGGGATCGGGTCACGTTCAACGGGAATGTGCATACCGTGGAGACCCTCATTCGCGGGAATCCGGAGGATGTCAGGCGGGAAGTGCGGGAGATCAAGGAGGCGTTTGCCGGATCTCCCAGACTCATCATTGGAACCGGGGACCAGGTGGGGCGGGAAACTCCGGAGGAGAATATCCTTGCCATGGTGGAGGAGGCGAAAAGGGGATAGGGGACGGTGGAAAATGAAAAGTGAAAAGTGAAAAATGAAGCATGAAGAGCACTAATCAAGACCTCTCTTCGTTTGGATGGCAAATTGGGGTGAGAAATGACGATGGCGGAGAATCGCTTACTTTCCATACTCGAACCGAAACCCTATCAGGTTATCCAGAGACACGGCTTTGTCCCCGGCCTTGCCCGCGCGCACAATCCCGATGGGCCCTGTCCGGGTTCGGGGGACATAC
>JAZDJA010000182.1:0-2324 GCA_043804415.1 Candidatus Latescibacterota bacterium
GAGTCCCTTCCTCACAGAGATTCTGAACATCCTTTCCTATAGCTCAATCGCCACGCTTGCACGTTCGGGGGAGGAGAGGAGCAGTTCGTTCCCGGCCTTCAGATAGGTGCCTCCGCGCATGAAGGCCCGTACCGGTCTTCCCGTTCGGTTGTATGTGACACAGAACAGGGCCGCGTCTGTTTCCACCTGTTCCGATATCACCTCCTTCCGCGCTCCGATCCGACGGAGCCCGACCAGATCCGACTCATCGTTCCGGTCCACCCGAACTCCGATCCAGCCTTTCCCCTTTACCGTCTCGACGATCGGAGCGGGGGAGTCCGCAGCAAACGGATGCATTACCGTAAGATAGGACTGTCTGCGTGCATTTGGGTGAGGAATGATCTCGAGATAGTCCCCCTGCTCCAGGTCGCGCTGTCGCTCCTGAGTGCTTCTGACTACAAAGGGATCCTGCAGATAGGTCTTGTACCCCTTCCGCACGGCCAGGCCATACTCGGCAGGCGTCACGATCTTCACCAGAAGGCCCGCCTTTCCCTTGCGAATCACCACCCCCTCGGTCTCCTGGGTCATCGTCCCGTCATAGTGCAGCAGCCACTGGAAATGCGCTTCTCCCTTCTTTCGGAGCCAGTCGACCACAACGTAGTACGCGCCTCCGATAAACAGCACGCCGCGCAGAAACTGGCTGAGCCGGCCCTCATACGGAGCCGTGGCGTCGCCGAGCACAAAACCCAGTCCCGGCACACTGGCCTCCTCCACGATCTTTCCTGCCAATCGCTTGATCTGTCCCTCGCCGCCGACAAGCACGGTATTGTGGGCCCGTGGCGCGTGATAATACGCCTGGTGTTCGGGCATCTCATATCCGCAGCAGCCCGAGTCTATCAAGAGCATCTCGTCCCGGCTGTACAATACGAAGGATCCCGCATCGGGGTGCGCATGGCCTGCTGTCACGCCGCACTTGAAGGCCAGCATACTGTCTTCATGTCCCCAACCGTTGCGCATCACGGCCATGCCCATGCCCGGATAGACCTTCACCGGGAGCGCGTTTACCGGCTCCTGAGCGCGGAGGGTTGGATCCGCCCACAGGAAGGTGAAGGCCGGCGCGTCACCGGAACGATAGTACAGGGCTTCCTTGAAATTCTCCTGGCAGTTCTGGAAGAACCACTGCATGCCCGAATGCCGCAGTCTGAGGGCCAGGTAGGTCGTCTCCACCGGACCATTTGCGAATCCGCCCGGGGTGTCCCCAAAATTGACTGCGCGCATCCGATCGCCCACCCGGAAATTGGCATTCAGGATGAGCCCGGCCACTTTATGCATCAGGTCCATGGGCAGAAGATCTTCGCCCATGCGCCGGCGATAGGCCTCTGCGAAATAGAAGGTCCGAATCAGCACATCCAGGTATCCCATACCCTCTGCGTATCCCCCTTCCGAGTCGAAGTTCGGCGGAAAGTAGGTTCCGGGCTTTATCCGATTGGTCCGCAGTTCCTCCGGTAGATCGGGAATCGCTCCGCCCTCAAACCGGAACCACCAGTCCGACGCCTCTTTGCACAAGTGCACGAACCGTTCGGCAAGCGGGTGTTCCCCCCAAAGGGCGATCGCTCCCTCCCCGGCAGGGGCGATGCAGTTTTCCCACCAGTTCCCCCAAGGCTGCATATGGGTCGAAAGCGGCAGCCGGGTCAGCGGGTCCGCCCAATCCTGAACCAGCGGAAGAATCCCTTTGTAGAGAAGACCCGTGCGCAGCCGATGGCGCTCGGATTCACTCATAAAGTCGTAGAGCCAGTCATACCCACAGGCCGCCGCATGACAGAGCTCCGCGGTCTCCAGCGTTCCCCGCCAAGGCAGCCGGTAGTCCGTTCCGAAAAACCGGAGGCTCGTCCAGAAGTCGAAATCACAGAGCGCCATCAGCAGGTCCGTGGCCTTGCGCGCATGGGCATGATCTCCATCCAGCACCCAGGAAAGCCCCAGATTGGTCACCGCCTGGTTCAATTCGCCGGTCACCTGCCCGAGACACTTCTGGTTATCCCCGCCGGTGTCCCATTCCCAACGGGGCGACTCGGCGGGCAGGTCCATGGCCATTCCCTTTGCGATCTCCCCCTCCACCCGGGTCCAGGCGGATCGGGAGATCTCATCGCCATCCCGCTTTGCCCGAAGTCCGGGTACATCCTGTCTGTCAAAAAACAGCCGCGGATGCTCCTGCGGCGTCCATGCTCGTACGGTCATCATGCGCCCCTTTCCGGGAGAGAACCACGAAAGACACGAAGGACACGAAAGGAAGACAAAGACACGAAAGATGCGGAAGACAAAAGAACGAGTTCTTATGTGCAGGGGGG
>JAZDJA010000183.1:0-5769 GCA_043804415.1 Candidatus Latescibacterota bacterium
CCAAGACAGGTTGATAAGCTGGGACATTCCTCTGCAAGGTGGCACAGATTGCACCGAGCTTGGGAGAAGGGGCGAGCAAAACATTTGCTTGGGTCAAGTGGCGGCGCCTAGCCCAACCCTCGCTCGTTTTCATCTCGTTCCTGCGCTCCTGCGTGGGAATGCAGATTCGACGCTCTGCGTCGCGAATACAAGAGGAAGCTCTGACCGTCCAGCGCAAGATCACTGATTCGATACGGGAAGATTAGCACGGCCCACTTTGAGCGCATCCTCTAATCCAGCGCGAAAACGTCCCACTGGTTCACAGACGCTACGACCTCACACCTGAAGCGAGTAGAATCGTAGGAGGCTGGCAGGGCATGATTGTTCTACGGAGACCCAAATGATCTATCTGCTCAAAGAAGCTGCCACTTCAAACCAAGTGCAGGAGATGCTTCAGGAATATGACGGCATGGTCAAAATCGTTGTGGATGTTCGCCAGCGCATTCTGGCCGGGGGGGGGACGATGCATGCCGATTGCGAATTGCTGCTGCTGGAAGACGGCAGTGAGCAGGACGACCTATGGGGGCGCAAACTGGTATCCTGCCGAACAGCGCATCGCTTTTGAATCGCTCATCAACATCCGCCCGCGCCTCGGCAATCGCGGTATTCTCATCCAAGATGAAACCATTCGCCAACAAGTGGAAGTCATATCGCGGGCCTTACTCGGAGGCCATCATGCTCAATGAAGAAAAACTGCGCCAACGCTTTTTGAGTGATCCCCTGCCGATCCGTCTGGGTGGTCTCTCTGCCACACTGGGCAGAATCTCATCCAGTGCGCGTGTCTCTGAATCCCCTGCAGCAGTGGTCGCTGACTTGCTGGATGAAGCCAAACATTTGATTGAATGGACTGCGGCAGAGGCCGAACCTGAGACTGCCGCAGAACTGGTGCAGATACAGCGTCTCATTGTGCTTTGGCAAAAAGGCTGGGGAACGTCCGCAAGCGACCGAACCCAGCAAGTATTGCTTTCGACACTGGCAAAATCCTGGTCAGACAAGGTATTGGAATCTTCGGGTCTCTTGTTATGAGCGCACTTGAAGACGTCCCAATGACATTTTGCAGAACAGAAGACGGATAAGAACGCATACAAGTTCGTTCTGAGAACAAGAATCTGTGGCTTTCTCAAAAATGACTGGTTCGACTTCTTGAATGTCGAACCCAAAACGGTATGTTGAATTGTTTCTGAGGGTCGTGCAGAAGGTTTATCCAATGAGATTGCTTCGGCGCTTTGCCCTTGCAATGACAATAACAAACCCATGGTGTCATTGCGGGCGATAGCGGCGTCCTCTTGTTTCTTGGATTTTTCAGGAAGCTCATTATGAAGTGAAAAGAGTATTAGCTATCATTCCTGACTCATTCGGGATCTGGAAAGCCGGTACAACCACTAACGTATAGGGTGTTAAGGAGGTGAGCGCCGATGTCTATTTCAAGGATAGTGCTCTGCATATGCCTACTCTCTCTCATGACCGTGGGTTGTGCGCAGAAGAAAAGTGTGGATAGCCTCATTCAGGATCTGGAAAGTGGGTACGACAAGGTCCGACACCAGGCTACGATAGACCTGTTGCAGCGGGATAAGGAGGAGGTGGTTCCTCCCTTGATCGAGGTGCTCCGAACAGGAACCAAGCAGGCCAAATATATGGCTGTTCAGATCCTCGGAAAGATGAATGATCGGCGGGCTGTGGAGCCTCTGATCGTTCTTCTGGGAGATACCAACCATCAGCATATCCGAGCGGCCACGGCGGAGGCTTTGGGGAATCTGAAAGACCCAAGGGCCACCGATGCGCTTCTGCGCTGTATGAAAGATCCTTATGAGGTGGTGCGACTCAAGACGACCTTCGCTTTGGGCGGCCTAAGTGATCTCCGGATCGTTGCGCCTTTGATAGCCGCTTTGGGAGATTCCACGACCGGCATCCGAGCCAGCGCATTGGTGTCTTTGGACCGAATCTGGCCCAAGGTGACCGATGACGTTCAAAAGCGGCAAATCCTGAGCGGCATAGAGCAGACAGCCGAAGACACCAGTGCTGCAGTGCGCTATGTCGCCGTGCAACTATTGGGCAGTATGGGAGATCGGAAGGCGGTTCCGATTCTGATCGAGAGTCTGAAGGATGAGAACAGTCCCATACGAAAGAAAGCAGCCCAATCTCTCGGTGAGCTCGGAGATCAGCGCGCCATAGCCCCCCTGAAGGATCTCGTGCAGAACGGCTCGGAAGAAGAACGGGACACGGCTGAGAGGGCATTGAAGAGGATCATGGAGGGAGAGAATGTCCCCCAATGATGAGTCGCGGCTTGACGTGCATCTCCGAGTGGTGGGCGGAGACGCATTGCCGTGTATGGCGAGGCTTGGGGCTGTCTGATTCTGCTAACCAGTTGTTGCACCTGACCACTGTTCCACTACGCTCCACAGCCGCAGATGTGCTTAATCGCCAGCGAGGATCTGCGCATCGCGTATGTCGTGACCCGAGAGGGTTGCGCTGGGCACGGATAGCGCGTCCCCAATGAAATCGGAAGCAGTGACCGTCCGGCGCAAAATCACAGAGCCAATACAGGAACAACACCATAGCAAATTCCGAACACGTCCTCCAATCCAGACCGTAATCAGTCAGCTTTTCTTCAGATGTGGCGATCTCGCCCCGGGGGGTCGTCGTGGTCAATAAAGAAAAACCGCGCCAACACTTTTCGAGTGACCCCCTGCCGGTTCGTCTGGGTGGTCTCTCTGCCACGCTGGGCAGAATCTCATCCAGTGCGCGTGTCTCTGAGTCCCCTGCAGCAGTGGTCGCTGACTTGCTGGATGAAGCCAAACATTTGATTGAATGGACTGCGGCAGAGGCCGAGCCTGAGACTGCCGCAGAACTGGTGCAAATACAGCGTCTCATTGTGCTGTGGCAAAAAGGCTGGGGAATGTCTGCAAGCGACCGAACCCAGCAAGTATTGCTTTCGACACTGGCAAAATCTTGGTCAGACAAGGTATTGGAATCCTCGGGTCTTTTGTCATGAACATACGTCTCATCTCCTTTGTCTCGCCCTCGCGCTTCTGTGGGGAAAACGAGAATTCGACGCGCTGCGTCCCCAATGAAACCGGAAGCTGCGACCATCCAGCACAAAATCACTGATTCGATACAGGAATAACAACATGACGCATTCCGAACACATTCTCCAATCCCGAGCCAAAATGATCGAAGGACTCCCCTCACTGCCCATTCGAAAAGAAGCGGAAGAGGGCGGCTGCGGCGTCACGGGCTTTGCGTGCACGATTCCCGTACGCGGGCAGCACATCTATGAACCCTCCGTACAGATGCATAATCGCGGCAACGGCAAAGGGGGCGGCATCGCGGCAGTGGGATTGGAGCCGGATGCGTTGGGCGTCTCCCGCGAAATTCTGGAGGCGGACTATCTCCTTCAGATTGCGTTGTTGGACCCGGCGGCAAAGGATGCGGTGGAGCAGGCGTGCATAGCGCCGTTTTTCCGGGTGGACAAATCGGAACGCGTTTCCACCATCGCCGATTACCGGGACATCGAGGGACTGGACGTGAAGCCGCCGGATGTGTGGCGCTATTTCGTGCGCGTCCGGCCGGAAGTGTTTCGCGCCTTTGTCGAAGAAAACGGATTGCAGAATATGGATCCCCGGCAGGCGGAGGATGAGTTCGTTTACCAGAACACGTTTCGCCTGAACCAGCAGTTCTATGCATCCCTCGGAGAGAAGAAGGCCTTCGTGTTGTCGCACGGTCGGAACATGATGATCCTGAAGATCGTGGGATTCGCGGAGAAGATCGTGCAATATTATCAGTTGGAGGATTTTAAGGCGCACGTGTGGATTGCGCATCAGCGGTACCCGACCAAGGGCCGGGTGTGGCATCCGGGCGGTGCCCATCCGTTTATAGGGATGCATGAGGCGCTTGTGCACAACGGGGATTTTGCCAATTATCATTCCGTAAGCGAGTATCTGAAACAACGGAATATCTTTCCCCAGTTTCTGACGGACACCGAGGTCTCCATCCTCATGTTCGATCTCTGGAACCGCGTGTATCAGTACCCCCTGGAATACATCATCGAAGCGCTGGCACCCACGATGGACATGGATTTCGACCAGCTTCCTGAGGAGAAACAGCGGATCTACCGCGCGATCCAGGCGACGCATATTCACGGTTCGCCGGACGGACCATGGTTTTTCATCGTTGCGCGGAACGAGCCCGACAAGGGGCTATTTCATCTCCTAGGGATCACGGATACCTCCATGTTGCGGCCCCAGGTGTTTGCGCTTTCGGAAGGGGAGGTGCAGATCGGGCTGGTGTGCTCGGAAAAGCAGGCGATCGATGCGACCCTGCACAGTCTGTCTCAGGAGGACCGGCGTTTCTGTCCCGTTGCCGATAAGATCTGGAATGCCCGCGGAGGCAGCCATACGGACGGTGGCGCATTCATGTTCACGATCAAAGATGCGGGAAACGGGGACAAGAAACTGGTGTGCACGGACAAATTTGGCAACGTCATCTCCACGCCCGCGGGACAGACCCACTGTGACATGACTGAGCCGATTCGGATCAGTGAAACCGCTCCAACATCCCCCAGGTTCCAATGGCCGCAGGAGGTTGCCAATCTCGCCAAGGTGCGGGAGCAGATCGCCGATTGGGACTACAACACCCTGCGTCTCTGGTGTCAGGAGATGGGGCGATTGGCTGCCCAGGATGATGAGAAGAAGGCTGGGGTTATCGAGGTGTTGACATCGCTTGTGGATCGCCGGTATGATACCGGGACGAAGAAGCGGAGTTCGGTGCTGCAGATTCTTCAGGAGGAAATGGATCGGATTTTCGCGGCAACGCCTTTGGTGGGAGCAGCTGGCAACGGCCGTTATTGCTTCGTGGATTGGGAGCACAGACACCTGATCCGAGGCACGACCGACGGGGGGGATACGTCCTCTCCGTTATCATCGGATTCCGTTTTGATCATCCACGCGGCCCATTTCCCGCCCGAGGGCCCGGACTGTGATTCCCGCCTGATCTGTGAAGCCCATGCCGCGGGTTGGCGACGGTTTATCGCGTATGGGTACAGGGGGCAGCGTTTCTGCGGATGCGGATTGGGACCGGATACGCGGGACGTTCGGATTGATGTGTATGGCAGTTCGGGGGATTATCTCGCTTCGGGGATAGACGGGCTGACGCTTTGTGTGCACGGAGATGCGCAGGACCAGCTCGGGCAGATCATGAAGTCGGGCAAACTGGTGGTCCATGGGGTCGTGGGGCAGACGTTCATGTATGGCGCGAAAGGCGGGGAGGTCTATGTACTCGGCAATGCGGCAGGAAGGCCGCTGATCAATGCGGTGGGACGTCCGCGGGTGGTCATCAACGGGACGTGCCTGGATTACCTCGCGGAGTCTTTTATGGCGGGCGATCCCCTGAATGGCGGCGGATTTGTGGTGCTCAACGGCATGGCCTTCGACGAAAAAGGACAGATTCAGGCGTTGCCGGTGCCGTATCCGGGAGGAAATCTGTTTTCGCTGGCCTCCGGGGGAGCGATCTACCTCCGGGATCCACACGCCCAGGTTGTGGAAGCGCAGCTCAACGGCGGGGAGTTTGGGCCCATGACCGCCAAAGATTGGGCGCTGATACTCCCGTATCTCCAGTAAAACGAGCGACTCTTCGGAATCTCCGTCGAGCGCGATCTCCTGACCGTGGACGGCGTCCGGATCGCTCCTGAGGCGGTGTATCGGAAGGTCAGGGCGGTGAAGCTGTCGGTGCTCA
>JAZDJA010000184.1:0-75089 GCA_043804415.1 Candidatus Latescibacterota bacterium
TCAAGTCCGGGTACGAGGGCTGGTATATTATGGACGTGTTCCCTTACAGAGAGAATGGCCTCAAGGCACTGCAACAGTGCGTAACCCATACCGAGCGATTCATCAGTATGGCTCATACCCTTCTCAAGAGCGACCTTGGGGAGGCGATGGCCCGTGCGGATGCGGTTTCATCGTATGAGATTTTGTGGAAGATGCTCTTCCGCTGACAGAGAGGAGAACCGATGGAAAAGCGGGTCTGTTTCTTGCTGAAGATCAAACCCCATCTGGTTGCGGAATACAAGCGGGCCCATGAACCGGTGTGGCCCGAGATGGTCGATGCGCTGCGCCAGGCCGGAATCTGCAATTACTCGATGTTCCTGCGCCCGGATGGGATGCTGATAGGCTACTTTGAAGCGGAGGATCCCGAGGAATCACTGCGAAAGGTTGGTGAAACCGAGGTCAACCGGCGCTGGCAGGAGGGTATGGCCCCGTATTTTGAGTCCGGCTCTGGGGACCTTGTGCAAGGGGGACCTGAGTGGATAACACAGATCTTCTATATGGCCTGAGACGGAGGCATCGTTGACAGAGAAACAGGGGGACCGCACCCACACACTGACCCATCGGGAGCGATTCTGCAGATTATACGATTTTGAGAAGGTCGACCGTCCAACCCGTTGGGAGGCAGTGGGGTTCTGGGGTCAGACCGTCAGCGAGTGGAAGGCGGCAGGGGGACTCCCGGAGGACGGGGATGCGATGGCGCACTATGGATTCGACCCATGTCCGACCGTTTCCGGAGGACTTGGCCTCACCGAAATGGCGCTCTCCGGTCCGTCGGTTCAATCTCGTGTCATAAAGGATGAGGGGCATACGCAGGTTTGGGAGAACGATCTGGGCAAGTCCTGGCGGGAGCGGACGGATGGGACCAGTATGCCGCAGTGGTTGCGGTTTCCCGTCCAATCCCATCGAGACTGGCTTACCAAGATCAAGCCGAGGCTGGACCCCAAGGACCACGACTACGGAGATCTGGAGGCGACCGCATCCCAACAGCAGGGAAATGACGCCCCCAACGGACTGTGGCTGGTTGGATTGTATGCCTTCTGGCGCAATTTCTGGGGAGAGGAGAATCTGGCCTATGCGTTTTACGATGCGCCGGAAACCCTTCACGACATGGCACGCACCTGGTTGACGATGCATGGTGAGTGCTTGCCTGCTGTCTTTGAAGTCACCCGCCCGGATTACACCCTCTTCCACGAAGATATGGCCTTTAAAAACGGCCCACTCATCGGGCCTGACCTGTTCGACAGATTCATGGCGCCCTATTACCGCGAGCTTTTTGCTCACCTGAGGCAGCATGGTCAACATCGTTTCATGCTCGATTCCGACGGCAACAACGGAGCTGTGCTCGAACGTTTCATCGCCCTCGGAATAAACGGTCTTTTCCCCTTCGAGGTGGCCGCCGGGAATGACGTGCTCGCCTTTCGGAAAACCCATCCGGAATTTTTCATCTGGGGTGGGATCGACAAGCGGGTACTGCTCAGGACGAAAGAGGAGATCAAGCGCGAGGTCATGGAGAAGGTCCCGGTTCTTTGGGAATCCGGCGGCTATATCCCCTCCCTAGACCATTCCGTGCCGCCCTGTCTGCAGGAGAATTTCGAGGTTTTCCTGGAGCTGACACGCAGTTTGTTTGGATAGGACACCAAGTTCGAGGAGATCGTCCATGACAGTGAAAAAGACCACACCGGTTCGGGTAAACCCGGTGCTGACACATCCTCGTGAGAAACGGCTGGACCTGAGCGGCCCGTGGGACTTCCGGCTCGATCCCGATGATGTGGGCGTGCAGGAACGATGGTTTGAGGATCGAGGAATCTTCGGGGATCGCATCCAGGTACCGGGATGTTGGCAGGGACAGGGGTTCGGCAGCGAGGACAACGATGTCGTCTGGGACTTCCGCCTGGAAGCGCGCACCTTTCGCGCGACCTATAAAGGTACGGGGTGGTATGGCAAAGGCCTTGAGGTCCCTGAGGGCTGGCAGGGAATGCGCATCGGGCTGCATTTTGGCGGCGCACATCCCAGCGCCCAGGTCTGGCTGAATGGCGTGCTCCTGGGAGAGCATGAGGCGCCGTTTGTGCCTTTCGGTTTCGATATCAGCAAACTCGTCCGCTTTGGACGAGAGAATTGGCTGGCGGTTCGGGTGTTTGAGCAGAGCCGGATTATGGGATTGGCCTTCGACTGGCAGGGAAACTGGTCGGGGCTTTACCGGAGCGTGGAACTGACCGCAACCGGCCAGCGCTTTATCGAGCAGTTTCGGGCCTATCCGGACGTCGACGAGCAGGAGATCCGATTCGAGGCGCAGGTAGGCGATTTTCAGGAAACGGACGAGCCACTCGTCCTGCGTCTCTCCACCCAGCTGATCGATGGGGATGCGCCCGTGCTCACCTCGGAGGTGTCGGTTCCGTCCGAGCGAGTCGCACACGCGCTCAGCGTTCCCTCCCCGCAGCTGTGGAGCCCGGATTCTCCGAAGCTGTATCGGGTGGATGCCGTGCTTCTGCGCGGTGGGTGCGTGCTGGATGCCCTGAGTGAGCGCGTGGGATTTGTCAAGCTCTCCACCGAGGGCAAACACTTTCTCATCAACGACGAGCCGTATTATATGCGCGGAACCGGGGATTTTCTGTCCAATCCGGAGACGGGCTGCCCGGATACCGACCGCGGGCGATGGCGCAAAAAACTTGCCGCCCTGCGGGAATACGGCTATAACTACGTCCGATGCCAGTCGTATGTCTATGCGCCGGAGTACCTCGATGTGGCTGACGAGGTCGGTCTTTTGGTGCAGAGCGAAATGGGAGTCTTGGGCGCATGGGGCGGTCAGACCCCGTGGCATGCCTATGGATGGCCATCGCCTACCCCGGAATACCGGGAAGCCCTGAAGAGCCAGTGGGACCTGGTGGTCTTGCGGGATGTCAACCATCCTTCTGCGAACATCTACTGCATGAGCAATGAGATGCCGGGGACGCTCTTCCCACGACTGGCCTGGCAGTGCTATCGCGACACGAAGGCGATCAAACCCACTGCAAGTGTCCTCTGGACGGATGGGGGTTTCAGCGAGGATCTCCCTGGGGATTTTGTCAATGCGGAGGCGGACAAGTGCGAGACGTGCCCCAAACCCCTGATACAGCATGAGTTTCGCTGGTGGAGTTCCTTCCCCGATGTGCGCACCATGGACAAATTCTCGGGTGCCATCCGACCCTACGCCGCCCAGATCGCGCTGGAAGCAGCCGCCCGACACGGGATCCAGGACGTGCTTCCCGCAGCCGCAGCAAACAGCCAGCGGCTCCAGTTTCTGGAGGCCAAGGGGAAGATGGAAGGATGCCGTCGCGATCATCCCGAGATGGCGGGCATTTGCCACTTCAATGCGATGGACGCGAATCCCTCTCCGCAGGGCATTATAGATGAATTCTATGAGCGCAAACATGCGGACAGCGCCACATGGCTTCAGACAAACGGCGACACGGTCATTCTGTCCAGTCTGGCATTTGATGACCGCATCTGGAATCCAGGTGACATGCTGCGCTGCGCCTTTTGGGTGTCCGACTTCTCCCATCCGCCGATGAGGATGCCGACCCTGACGTGGAAACTTACCAGCCAACAGGCTGTTCTGGCATCCGGAGAGATTGCCTATGCGCACGAACCGTATCGCACCTGCCGGGCAGGTGAAATAGACGTGCCCATTCCCAAGGTGCCCCATCCGATGACAGCCGTATTGCATGCCACGCTCGAAGAAGGGAATCGCTCCTTCACCAACCAGTGGAACGGGTGGCTGTACCCGAAAGAATTCGCGCTGCCCGCCTCCCTGGGTCTTTACGGTGCCGGGGAGCATACCTGGCTCAAGGGACTGGATGGCGTCCGGACGGTATCCCCCGAGGATTTGACCGCTGGCACTATTCGGGCCGTGATGACCGAACGGCTTGATCCTGCGCTCGTGGCCTTTGCGCGAGCCGGCGGCCGTGTGATCCTGGCCGCATCGGAGGGCTTGGTGCGGCCATTTGCACCGAAGTTTGGCTATAAGCTGGGGCATTACTTTTTTACGCCGCCGGCAAACTACCCTCCTTATGAAGATGGGCACGACGGAACGATCATCTCCTCTCATCCGATGCTCGGGGATCTGCCGCACGAGGGGTTCGCCGATCTGCAGTTTTTTCGGATGGTGACAGACGCGCCTCCCCTGGATCTCGAACCACTCGGGTTGGGAGGGGCAGAACCGGTCATCCGCGTCATACATTCCTATCCGGTGTGCCGCTCTCTGGCGCATCTGGTGGCGTATTCCCTGGGCGGAGGCGCCCTGATCATCTCCGCCCTGAATCTGGACCCATCCTGGCCAGAGGCACGCCATCTGCTCGCTCAGATCGGCACCTACGCGGCCGGGGATCGTTGTCGATCTGAAAGAGCGATTTCCGATGCGGCGGTGGAGCGCATCATGGCAGGAACCGCCCTGCCATGACAGAGGTCCGCTGCTTAGAAGTGGGACTCCCTCTCCCCGACCAAGATCCGATAGGACCCGCTCAAAACCCCGGAATTCAGGCTTCAGCCTTTCATCGGAGGTTTGGCGAGGATAGGAATCACTTGTTTCACAAAAGCGGAGTCGCCAAGTTATCGAGAAACCATTCCCGCTAGTCCGATGACTCCCCCATCTATTATCCCGGCGGGGAAGAGTCTTGGTGGCAGATTGTTCTTGTTCTTTTTCTTCTGCCTGGTTATATTTATGAACCTTGACAAGTTCCCTCCGGGATAACGCCACAAAATCCTTGCAGAACGACTGCCTCCCGTGGACCGTTCACGCCGGAGGCACAGGCTGTCCTAAAGGATGAATTCCCTACCTCGGAGTTCATCCTTTGGCCTTTCGTTGGAAGTGGAATCACCAAGGGATCTGTTGCTTTGCAGGAAGGACATTTTTCCTGCTGGACAGCGCGGCAGAAGAAACAAGATGGGTCCCTTATCTGGGGTTCTGCGCCCACAAGAGCGTGGGTGCCCGCTCCTCTCGGAAGCATTCCCGCTCTCTCCGTGAGATCCTGAAGGATGAACTCCGAACCCCGGAATTCAGGCTTTAGCCTTTCATCGGACTTTCAGGGAGCAAGAAACCAATATGTTACAGTCAGAGGGAAACGCTCTCGCAAGTCTCTCGCACATCATCAGAACAAGAAGAAATGGCCCCTTCTGCCTGGTGGCCAGGAAAGATCACCTGCACCCCAACTCACCTGAGGAGACAGAACGATGGATTCACTGGTTCAGTTTGGCAAGGATGGATTGCGGATCAAGGGCGAGAAGATCGTCCCCATGTGTGCGGAATTTCACTATTGGCGGGTGGAACCCAGATGGTGGGATGATATTCTGGGACGGCTGATCAAGGGCGCGGAGATGCCGATGGTGGCATCCTACATCCCGTGGAGTTTCCACGAGAAGATCCGGGGGGATTTCGACTTCACAGGACGGCGGGATCCCAGGGCCAACCTGAAGGGTTTCCTGGATCTGGTACACAAGAATGGTCTGTATTTTGTGGCACGGTCCGGTCCGATCTGCCTGGGTGAGATTGACGGGATCGGGCCCCCAGACTACGCGAACGTGATCGATGAGCGGGCAGGCGGACGGTCCCAGGAGTTTCTGGATCTGACCGAAGCATGGGTGGAGGCGGTCAGTGCGGTGTGGAAGGAATACTCGATCCACAACGGGGGTCCGCTTATTCTGGTGCAGGTGGACAACGAGATCTGGCCCACGCCGTCCCGCCTGAAAACGTGGCTGATGGACCGGTATGAGACCATCCAGGATCTCAACGCAGTCTGGGAGCGATCCTATCGCGACTTTGATGAGGCGGCTGCGGACAAGGAAGTATACGACGGGAAGAAGATGGGAGACAGCTACGCAAGCTCCATGGGTTCCAACTGGAAGAGCTGTCTGGATATCATGGAGTACAAAACGCGATTTTTCACCCGGGACTATGCGGAGCGTATGGTGGCGATGTTCGAGCGGCATGGGACGGATGTGCCCCTGTTCACGAACAACACCTTTCCCTTTCTGCAGGACTGGTATGAAGTGCAAAAGGCGGTGACCTTCGTGGGCGTGGATCACTATGCATACTATCTGATCCCGGGGGATTCTTACTACTGGGACTATATCTACATCTCGCTGAACAACAATGTCTCAAACTTCCCGTGGTCGCCCGAGTATCAGTGCGGGTCCTGCCTGATGATGTTCGGACCGGCCACGTCGCAGCACCAGCGATTGGTCACCTTCTTCGCGCTGGCAGCGGGCATGACCGGGATGAACTACTACATGTTTGTGGAGCGCGAACGCTGGGAGGGTTTCTGTCCCGTCACAGAGACCGGGAAGATCCGCGAGGAGTGGTTTGCGCACCGTCAGATGTTTCGGATCCTCAAGGAGGTCAACTGGCCGAACCTGGACCGACAGTGCGCCGTCGGACTGCTTTGGCATCAGGAGCACTATTGGGAGTTTCTGCACGAGGGAGGCCGGATCATTCAGCCGGACGATTACACCGTCGTGGGCTCCAAGGATTACGAACATCTGGCGCAGGAACCGTTCTGGCTCTATATCAAAGCGCTCATCGATACGGATACCGATTTCGATGTGGTGGATGTGCGCACCGATCTCTCCAAGTATGAGGTCCTGATCTACGCAGCGCCTCCCTTCCTGGATCGGGCCATTCAGGAGAAACTGGTGGACTACGTAAAGCAGGGCGGAAAGATCGTATTCCTGAGTCCGCCTCCGCATCTGGATGTGGCCAAAGAGCCCTGCAGTCTGCTGATGGACGGTCTGGAGATCGTTCGGGGAACGCCGGCAAATCGCACCGTGGCCCTGCAGGTGGACGGCCAATCCTGCTCGGTTCATCTCTCGGAGCACTATGGCCCATCGGATGGGGAGCCTGTGCTCACCGCCGCTGACGGTACTGTGTGTGCCCACCAGAGAAGGATTGGAAAGGGCTCGGTGGTGCAGGTGGGATTCTCGGCGCTCGATGAGGAGGTGCTGCGCACTGTGCTCCGCGCCGTGCAGGCGCCGCAGTATGTTCAGGCAGATCAGCGTCTGGTTCAGACGAGTCTTCACTGGACCCAAGAAGAGGCTGTGGTGATCGCTATCAACCGGGATGATAGAGAGCAGACCGCGAGAATCCACGTGATTCCGGAGTTTGGAACGGATCGGGATGCGGAGGAGCTTTTCCGGCGGGAACGACTGGTGATCGGGGAGAATCAAACGGTGACCGTCACGATCCCTGCCCATGAGGTGGCCGTGATCCAATTTGGGAAAAAGGGCACGGAACGGATTGATCTGAATAAGGATCAGTTGATCCAAGGGTATTTCGAGCGGGTGGGCTGAGCCTTCCCAAGCGGGATAGCGCAACCAACCAGGCGGGGCCGTGGCACGTCAACAGCACTCCCCCACGGCCCGCCAGTGCCAAAAACCCTCAGGTTCCGACACCCTGAAGAATGACCGCAGATCATGCGGATGGGACGGATCGAGTGAAACAAGAGGAGCGAGAAAGGGTGGACCTGCGTCCGGTCAAGATAAAACCCGCCAGAAAATGATCGATAAATCATCGCGGCGCAGGGCAAGACACAGACGGGAATGGGCGATGATGATGGCATACGAACCTTCCCCCGTCGGATGTTCGCACCGACCCTCTCACAGGACTGGAAGGGAATGACGGCATGAAACAGTCGCTGATGAACCATCCCGAGATGGACTACGCAACGGAGTGGAAGCGCACCAATCCGGATCTGAAGGTCTATATGCCGGAGGGCGAGAACGGTTTTGATGCAACCAATCAGCACTTTCTGGTTTCGCCAACCCCCCGGGGCAGTTGGTTTGCCACGTGGACGCGCTCGGCCGAGGAGGGTTTCGGGAACCAGCATATCGTGTGTTCCCGCTCGGAGGACCGGGGGAGGACGTGGAGCCCCCCCATCGTGATAGACGGTCCGGAGGGGGCCGATGATCCGAAGCACTGCGCGTCACTCCAGAACGAGGGTACCTGGGCAGCCCCCAAAGTCGAAAGAGACTCGATCGGCATCGCGTCGTGGTGCTTCTCCATCTTTGCGCACGCGACGGGAAGGATCTACGTATTCTACCACAAAAACATTGAAAAAACTGATTTCCGCTACGACATGAGCGGCGCAATGTGCATGAAATACTCCGAAGACGACGGCAGGAGCTTTTGCGAGAACATCTATCAGTATCCCATCGAGAGCAAGGCCATCGACAATCCGGATCCCACGGTCAACAAGAACTGGATCGTCTGGACCCAGCCCCATGCGATGCCGGATGGCACGGTCATTGCCCCGTATTCGAGGTGGAGCAGCCCGAAGAGCCCGTGTGCCGGCGGCTCGGAAGCATTCTTCTTCCACTTCGAGAACGTCCTCACCGAGACCGATCCGGAGAAATTCCGCATCGTAACCTACCCGGAGGGACCCCACGGATTGCGTTCGCCTGCGTGCACCAAGCCCGCCTCCTCGTTATGCGAAGAGCCGGTCATCGTGGCCCTGTCCGATGGCCGATTGTTCTGCATCATGCGAACCGATCACGGAATCATTTACTCGAGCATTTCATCGGATAGGGGGAAGAGTTGGACCCCGCCGATCCCCCTCATGGACAGGCCCGGGGGAGATTTCCTGCTCAACCCCGTGGTCCCCTGTCCAATCTACAAGCTGCGAGATGGCCGGTATCTGCTCCTTTACTACAACAACGACGGGTCAGCCCACGGGGGAAAGTGCCCTGCCGGGTACACCTACTTCCGCCAGAACCGCTACCCCGCCTACCTGTGCGTGGCTCGCGAGGCGCCGGGGGACAAGAACTACCCACTCCGGTTCGGCAAGCCGAAGGTGATCGCAGATACCGAGGGCATCGAGATCGGACCGAGCGGGAGGAGGGAAGCGGCCACCTACCCCAGCCTGCTTGAGGACGGAGCGGATCGCATCCTCTTCTATCCGGACCGGAAACACTGGCTGCTCGGGAAGTATGTCACCGACGAGTGGCTTGCCGATATCGACCCGGGGAGATAACGGACAGCAAAGGAGTTTCGCCATGAACAAGCAAAGAGCAGCGGGGGGCCCTTTGAGCGAAGATGCGCTGCGGGGTCCTATGAAAATCGCCAAGATACGAACCTGGCTGGTGGAAGGGGTCCTATACAACTGGACGCTGATTAAGATCCATACCGACGACGGGCTCACGGGAATCGGAGAAGCCACCAACTGGCCCGGCAGCCCCCTGGTCGAAGCCGCCTGCCGACACGTGGCCGATTTGCTGGTCGGCGAAGACGCCACGCGTATCGACTATCTTTGGACCAAGCTCTACCAGGACATGAACTGGCTCGGGCAGGCGGGCCCGCTACTAAGTGCCATCAGCGCTGTCGATATCGCACTGTGGGACATCGCAGGCAAGCGCGCGGGGCTGCCGGTTTACCAACTCCTCGGTGGCGCCTATCGCACAGATATCGAACTCTATGCAAACTGCTGGTTCACAGAGAGCGATGGATCCCCGGAATCATACGCTTCGGATGCGCGACGGATGCAGGCACTTGGGTATAGTGCCTGCAAATTCGATCCCTTCGCGCACACCAACTACACCTACGGCGCACACCTCTCCACCAATCTGTCGCTCTCAGAAGAGCAGAAGCGGCTGGCGATGGAGCGGCTTTGCGCGGTCTCCGAGGCGCTGGGCCCGGATTTTCCCATCGCGGTCGAAACCCACGCCATGCTCAACGGACCCGTGGCCATGGAGATGGCACACCGTATCGCAGCAGCAGGCATCAACTGCATGTGGTATGAGGAGCCGGCCGGTCCCGAGTTCCCCGAACAGATCGCCGAGATCAAGCGCCGCATTCCGCTGCCCGTCTGCGTCGGTGAGCGACTGCACAGCCGTTTCATGTGCCGGCGGATACTGGACCTGCAGGCTACCGATATCTTGATGCCGGACGTTACGCGCTGCGGCGGCATCAGCGAATTGCGCAAGATCGCCTATTTGGCCGAATGCTACAACGTGCCCATCGCTCCACACAACCCCAATGGTCCCATCTCGACCATCGCGTCCGCGCACGTGGCGGCATCGATTCCGAATTTCTTCCGCCAGGAGTTTGTGGTCAACGACGTGCCGTGGCGGGATACGGTGCTGGACAAGCCCTTGCCGGTCCAAGAGGGCCACTTCCTGCTCGGCGACGAACCGGGGCTCGGCTTCGACCTGGTGGAGCGGGAACTGGAAAGGCATCCGGGGGTACGCACGCCGCGCCCGGGATTTTATATCTGATACCCTCTCAGGTGAAAAGGAGCCCCTTCGATACAAACTCCACCGATGAGACCGATACGATCTCATCGGTCTGCATGAAATCGTCTCAAGACCAGCCAAGAGGAGTATGCTGTGAAACTTGTCCTGTATGGCGCTTTCCGGCGGCCCTATCTTCCGGTGCTGCGCGAAGCGCTTGCGACACAATGGGAGATCACCACCGGCGAGAACGACCAGAGCTGGCTGCTGGGCGAGATCGCCGAAGCCGACGCGCTGTTGGCACAGAAGCTGCCGTTGGAGGCGCGCCCCACGGCTCGGAGATTGAAAGCACTGCTGGTCCCTGGCGCGGGAGTAATCCATTCCGACCCGGCGGAGTTGCCCGCGGGCTGCGTGCTGGCCAACGTATTCGAACACGAAATCCCGATCGCGGAATACGTGATGACTGCGATCCTCCTGCACGTCACGCAGGCGGTGCCCTATATGAGATCGTTCGGCGAGGGCTCTTGGGAAGGCAGCGGACGATTGGGCGGGCAGTTACACGATGAGATCCATGGCAAGACGCTCGGACTTATCGGGTACGGCCATATCGGGCAGGCGGTTGCTGCCCGCGCTCGGGCCTTCGGCATGAAGGTGTGCGCGATCTGCGCCCATCCGAGTACGGCAGCACCGGAACCGGCGGCGTGGGCAGATTTCCTCGGCGGCCCAGCGGATCTGGACCGCGCTCTGGAATCGTCCGACTTCCTGGTGATCGCCTGCCCGCTCACGACCGCGACCGAAGGCATGATCGGAGAACGGGAGCTTGCCCGCATGCCCACCCACGCCATGATCATCAACGTGGCACGTGCCGAGATCATACAGGAAGCACCCCTGTACGAGGCCCTGCCGGACGCGCGGCATCGCCGCGTCCGCGCTTGATGCCTGGTACCGCTATCCCGCGCACCTGGGCGAACGGATGCACGGTTCCGCGCTGCCGTTTCACGAGTTGGACAACGTTATGGCCACCCCGCATTTTTCCGGATGGACGCACGCCCTGCTCGAACGGCGCGTGCGCAAGATCGCCGCTAACCTGGACCGCCTGGCCCGGGGCGAGGAACTGGAGCGCGTGGTGCTGCGCGGGACGTGGCGGCCCGAGTCGCAGCCGTCTCCGGCGGGAAGATGATTTTCAAAGGAATTAAGGCTTCAGCCTTTCAACGGGAGTGGCATTCTTAGCGAAACACTACCTCCTTCGGAATTAAGGCTTTAGCCTTTCATTGGGGGTGGGGGCGGGTAAACAACGAACCGATTCAGCGACTAGGAGGAAACCATGAGCAAAGACAGTGTCAAACTCACGAATTGCATTCAGACCCTTCCGACGGAGTATGTGATAGAGAGCAATGACACGGATGCCTCCGGGCTCTACCCGTTTTCGCGGCTGATCTCCTCGGTCTCGCCCCACGTGGTCAGACAGGAGAATCCCAAGGGTCCGCGCTACCAGGAAGGACTGAGCTACACCTTCCTGATCAATTCGGCGAAGTTTCCGGGACTCACCAAACTGGATGATGGGAGGCTGGCACTTACCCTCAGTGGAGACCTCAAATATGAATTTGTCAACGAGGGAGACCGGCGCGAAGCACTACTCCTTTTCTCCGACGACGATGGGATCACGTGGACCCAACCCAGGCGGGTCCCGATCCACCGAAGCATCCCGATCAATCTCGGGGGCGAAAAACTGATGCTCCGAGGCAATGCCGGGCCCGCCCATGCGCACTGCATCAGTAACGATGGGGGCGCGACCTGGGGAAATGTGGAACCCATTCCCCCTGCTCCCGATGGCCGGGAGGGCTACACCGACCTGGTCCTTCATCCCCTGGTCGAAGGGGACACCGTCACCGCCATCTTTTACTCCTCAGAGCCCGGCTCCGACGACCAGTATGGCAAGCTCATCACAGACGGCAAACGACCTCCTCTTGCGCACAGTTTCATCAGGCGCTACCACCTCTCCACGAAAACGTGGGACGACCCGGTATATTTCCCCCTCGAGTGGCGCACGATCGAAGGCATGCTCACCCGCGCCAAAGACGGCAGCTTGGTGGCCGCGTTTCGCACGGACATGCCGGCCGACGTGACAGCGCCCTCGGATCACTGGGACGGGATCATGACCACCCGATCGACCGACGATGGAAAGACATGGTCCGAGCCCGCCCGTCACTTCAAGTACGGGTATATGCACACGCACCTGCTCTCCCTCCCGGACGGCCGCATCGTGCTGACCTACGCGGCCCGGATCGGCGAGTTGGATGGGAGGAACTACCACGGCATCGAGGCGGTTGTAAGCTCGGATAACGGCGTTACGTGGGACTGGGAACACCGGTTCATTCTCTTCCGCTGGACCGATCAATGCACCCACAGTCCGCAGTCCGTGCAGCTTTCAGATGGGAGAATCCTCACCGTGTTTCTGCACGGCAAGAACTTCACCTGGACCGATCGACCCGAGCGTACCGTCAAAACCAATCTCTTGTACCTTGGAAACGTCACGGTGGTGATCTGGAATATCACCTGAGGGCACGGCAGCCACCGCCCATCCACCAAGCCTTGGCATGCGGCACACCAGCGATCCGGGAGCGGAGCTTCCCCCACGCAGGCGGGCGGACAGAACGGATGGCGAGGGTACAGACAGTGGTGCAACCGGTAGATTCGAAAAAGGGAGCAGAGATGAAGATCACGAGGATTACGGCACATCTGATGGGAATCCCCGGACCGGGCGGGCACTCCCCCGCGCGCAACTGGACCTTTGTCAAAGTGGAAACCGACGAAGGCATCGTGGGGGTCGGCGAAGCAACTACCGAATGGCATGAGCAGGCAGTTGTCGCGATGATCGAGCACCATTTTGCACCCCTGTTGATCGGTCAGGATCCGACCGGAGTGACGCGTGCATGGCAGCAAATGCAGCGCTTTTTCTGGTGGCGAAACGGTGTGGTGGCCGCAAGTGCCGCCAGTGGTATCGAGCAGGCTCTGTGGGATATTACCGGCAAAGCATACGGACAGCCGGTATACAAGTTACTCGGGGGCGCCGTAAGAGATCGCGTCAGGGTGTATGCCCGAAGCGATCTTGGATTGAGCAACTACGTGGAGGAGATCAAGACTGCCAGGGAGGAAGGGATTACGGGGTTCAAGTTTGCGCCCGGCAAGCTCGTGGAGCCATTCGATGACGAAAAGCAAGTCGATGTTGCGCTTGACTTGGCTCGGGACCTTCGAAAGGCTGGTGGACCCGAATGCGACCTCATGATCGATTGTCACGGCAACTTCTCTTTGCAGGCGGCACACCGACTGATCGACCGGATCCGGGAACACAAGATGCTGTTTATCGAAGAGCCCACGAATGCGGATACACCGGGCCCACTCGTGGCGCTTCGACGCGCCTTTCCAGACCAGCGGATCGCGGCTGGCGAACGGCTGATGACTCGCTGGGGATTTCGCGAGTGGTTGGAGACCGGAGCGGTGGATGTGATCCAGGCCGACATTTCGCACTGTGGGGGAATTGGCGAATTACTGCGGATTGCCTCTTACGCCGAGATCCACAACGTCCGGGTGGCTCCGCACAACCCTTATGGACCTGTGGCTTTGGCGGCCAGCGCCCACGCGTGCGCGGCCATGCCCAATTTTCTGATTTTGGAGTACTGCCGTCACCGGCCCTGGATTCACGAGGTGGTCAAATTCGGCCCGCAAGTTGCGGAGGGATGCGTCCAGCTCGATGATCGCCCGGGCTTGGGAGTGGAACTGGATTGGGACTATGTGGCCAGGCACCCCTATCAGCCGCTGGACTATTGGATTTACAGCGATCGAGACAACGCCCTTCCCTGCATCTGAGACCGCAAATCGTGGATCACAGGGCTGCGGCAAAAACCAAAAAGGAGGCACCCCATGCCAGCTGTCAAACCGTACGACCTCAATAAGATCAGGTATTTCAAGTGGGTGGATCATCCGGAATCGATTTCCGTGGGTCCGGAAGGCGAGGCCTATACCACAGGAACCGGATTCCAGGTGTACCGGCTGGACGTGACGAACCACACCAGCGAGCAATACGCCTCGACCGCCCCGCGACGCATGCTCGGGCAGGCAGTGGATGCGGATGGAAACCTGTATTGTGCGGACATAGGGCATTATTCTTCTCCCGATATCCTCAGCAAGGTCATCCGCCTGACCCCGGATGGGAAGGAAAGCGTGTATGCCACTGCGCCAGGCGGCAAAGGTTTTCTATGTGCGAATTATCCTGCGTTCGATCGCAAGGGCAACATGTATCTGTCGGACAGCGGGGACTGGTCAGAAGAGATAAACGGGCACATTTACAGAATCCCGCCCGGAGGGGGTGAGGCGCAGCTCTGGTTTCCCGAGCCGGTATACACGCCCAACGCGATCGCTTTGGATGCGGCAGAGGAGTTCCTTTATTTTGTGGACTCATTCGGGAACGGTGTCGCTCGTATTGCCATCAAGAAGGACGGCTCCGCAGGGGCGCTTGAATATGTAGTATATATGCCCCACCATATTCCGGACGGCATCGCTCTGGATGAGGAGGGAAACATTTGGATCTCCTGTCATCGTCCCGACGTCATCTACATCCTTGATATCAAGACCAGGCGCCTTGAAGTGTTTGCCGAAGACTGGCGGGGTGAAGCGCTTCGCGCGCCCACGGATGTGGCATTTGCGGGGCCCGACCGGGATGTCCTGCTTGTGGCATCCCTTGGCCGCCACGATGTGCATCGCCTTGACCATGTCGGCGTGCGCGGTCTGCGTCTCAACAATCCCAAACTATAGGAGATCCCTCTCATGGATGCCCCTAAGCTGCGCTTCGCCATGTTCGGGACGGGGGTTTTCGGTCAGATCTTCGCCCCCTACATCAACGAAGTGGCCGAACTCGTCTCCATCTGCGACCCCAGTCCCGAGGCAAGGTCAGCCTTCCGGGAAAAGACAGGTCTCGCGCTTCCGGAATTCGACAACGCGGAACGGTTACTGGCGGAAGTGGACATCGATGCCGTGGCACTGACCGGTCCGAACCACACCCATAAGCCGCTCGCACTCGCGGCCGCCCGTGCAGGCAAACACGTTTACTGCGAGAAGACCATGGCCCCGACCGTTCCGAACTGCTGGGAGATGGTCCGGGCCTGCGAGGCCGCCGGAGTACGTCTGATGGTGGGCCACAAACGCCGGATCAGACCTCCCTGGGCGCGGATGATCCAACTCTGCGACCAGCTCGGACCTGTGTATGCCATAAGTTCGTGCAAATATCACGACTCCAGCGGCTACAATCCACAGGGCTGGTGGTGGCGCGATGCCGAGTGCGGGGGAACACTGCCGTTGGTGGGCGTACATACGATTGACTGGATGCGAGCCATGTGCGGCGATGTGGAGAGCGTCAGCGCCCTGGCCGCTCCGCAGATTAACTCGCATTTCGATTACCCGGACACCATGCACGTTTCGCTTCGGTTCCGATCAGGTGCGGTAGGTGCGCTGTCCGTTTCGGCCTCGTATCCTATCCTCCAGTACCGCGAGGCCTGCAGTTCGGATGTCATCACCCGCGAGGGAGGGATGCGCATCCAGACCTACCTCGATCATATTGACCTTTCCTATCGGCGCCGGGACGACTCCGAGACCCATTACGAAAGATTTGATGATCTGGGTCACGCTCACGCTTTCCGGAAAGAGCTGGGAGACTTCGTCCGATGGGTGACAGAAGGAGCAGAGCCCTGTCTGACATGGCGGGAAGGACTGCGGTGCGTCGAAGTCATGGAGGCTGCTCATCATTATTCAGCAAGACAAAACGGGCGCTGGGTTGATCTTCCACTATACCCGGAGCTGGAGGCGGCATGAACGCAAAGAGGCATGTAGGAGTTGTCGTGGGAAGTGCGGCCCCGCAAGTCGAGCAGTACGCCGCCAGTCAGCTGTGCGGGTATCTGGAGAAACTTTTTGACATCCAGACGGAGCCGAGCACGTCCATCCCTCCGGATTCCGATTATCTCATTCTGGTGGGTAATCCTTCGACGAATCCCGCAGTGGAGGAAGCAACCGGGCGTAACCCCTTCCCAAAGATCGGTGATCAGGGCCTGGTGCTGCGGCACACGCTCCATCAAGAGTGCCCGGCCCTGATTGTCGGGGGCGGGAGCGCCCGCGCAACAATGTGGGCTGTTTACGAGTTGGTGGAACGGTGGGGGGTACGGTATCTGCAGCATCGCGACGTTCTCCCCGAGAATCGGGAACCGTTCGAGTTGCCTGAGCTTGATGTGGTGATCGAACCGACCCTCCCGGTTCGCTATGGGTGGGGGATCATAGACTTCGCCGGCGGATACGAATCTTGGGGTATGCGCGACTACCGCCCCGTGATCGACCAACTGGCAAAGCTCAAGATCAACCGGCTTTTGATCGTTGTCTTTGCGTGGCAGCCGTTCCTGGATTACGAGGTCAGTGGCATCAAGCGTGAATCCGCGTGGCTTTGGTACGACTACCACTACCCGATCACGGCGGACATGGTGGGGAGAGAATTGTTCGGGGACGCCCGGGAGTTCTGGAATCCCGACTTGCCGATGGATGCCGGCTACCAGGAATTTACTGCGGCGGGCGAACAGCTGGTGCATAACCTGATAGACTACGCCCACCAAAGGGGCCTCGAATGCGTACTCCAGGCCAACTTACTTGAATTCCCCCCTGAGTTCAAACCGCTGCTGAAAGGCGCGCAGAAGGTTCAGCAACTGGGGGAACTGACCATTGTGCCGGGTGCGGATACAGACCTTGACGACCCCGGCCTCGTCGAACTGGGTTCCGCTGTTTTGCGGGCTACGGTGAACACCTATCCGGAAGCGGACTTCGTGGCGCTGTGGATGCAGGAGCATCGCCAGTGGACGGAAAAGACCTATGAGGGTGCCTGGAGTGCACTGGACGCCAAATACGACCTCAGCCAGATCCGAGCCCTGGACGATGTGCTTGCCAGGGCTGGCAATCGTACCGCTCATACCGGGGGGGCCGAACGGGCTGTGCGCGAAGTCAAAGGGGATATCACCGCGCTTTACTTCTACGATCGGCTCCTGACGGATCTGGACGTACTGAACGGCACGCGCCGTCCGGACATGAAATTCATCTACGGCGCCCTGGCCGAAGAGATGTATCCCCTGCTCCCCCGGTTGATACCGCAAGGAGGGGAGACGTTGAACTTTATTGACTATACCCCCTCTCGCGTCCTCAATCGGCGCGAAGTCCTCAAGGATCTTCCCTGTCGGGAGATCCCGTGCAGTCTTATCTACACGCTGGACGACGACAACATCGGCGTCGTACCGCAGCTGACGACCCCATCTCTGCACGAACTGACCCGTGACCTCATCAAATATGGGTGCGCGGGGTTTGAAATGCGGCAGCGGTATCTGGGCGATCATGATCCTGCCGTAGCCTATCTGGCCAAGGTGGCTTGGGACGCCAGCGCAACACCGGACGAGGTATACAGAGACCAGATTCGGGCGGTTTGCGGAGAAGGGTGCGTGGAGGAGATGCTGACGGCTTTCCACGAGGTGGAGGCAGTAACCGTTAACCTGGAATGGAAAAACCTGAGTTTCTCGTTCCCTGTGCCGGGGATGATGATGAAGTTCTGGAAGCCGGGGCCCATGTCCGCCGACCTGATCGAAGACCGAGCCGGCTATCGGCGAGCCCTGGAGGCAGCCCGACAAGCGCAGGAGAAGGCAACGACGTCCGGTCGTCCTTACGTGGACTACTGGGTAGGACGGCTGCAGTTTGCGGCAGGCTATCTGGACGCAGTCGAAGCCGTTACCCTTGCCGCCACAGCCGAAGCGGCGAACAACCCGGGCCAGACGCTGGAGTACACACAAGCTGCACTCGGGATGGCTCGTCAATCCATAGAAGCCTATGCCCGCGTCGCACAGGATCAAACTGACCGCGGCACGATCGCGGTGCTGAACGAATACGTCTTTCGTCCTTTGAAGGCCAAAGTGGCTGAGTTGAGGAAGTAGGACGGGCTCCGTGATGCACACCAACGCCCGCGTCCTCACGACCTTCCGTGATACCAGGCACTATTCGTGGCACGATGGCGCCTTCGGCCCAAGGAGCCGGAAGACGATCGGGGGGAGGTCTCGGTTGTGATTTGGAGGCCGTAGTGGAGATTGGCGGCGGCTGAGAGGGCAAAGGGTCGCCTCACGGGAGGTCGCCGGACCGATGAGAACTGGGACGGCAAGCCCGTCTCAGTGGGACCAAATGAGCATGTGATGAGCATGTCAGGAAATGAGTGACGCCGCACGTAAATCTTTAGGCCACGGAGCGGCAGACCCGGTGAAAACCAGCGCAGCAATGCTGCCAAAGGAGAGAGGACTATGACAACCGAGACCCCATCCGTACCCAACATGCACCAGATTCCCCGCGAGCGGCTGCAACGGGACGAGCTGACCAACGAGAGTGGGAACTACCCGCGCGACTGGGTCACGTCGCCGTTGCAGGCCACGGTTATCAGGCAGAACACCCCCGCAGGGGCCAGTTACAGAGAAGCGATCGGGTACACGTTCCTGCTGTATTCGATGAAGTTCCCATCCGTCGTGCGAATGGACGATGGCCGGCTGCTGATGAATGCCAGTTACGAGGACAAGTCCGACGACAGACCGTGGGTGCTCCTCTTCTCAGACGATGAGGGCAGGTCGTGGTGTCAGCCCGCCCCGAGCCAGCTTGGGCGGTCCACTCTCATCAACCTGGGTGGCAATCGGCTCGTGTCGATAGCGTCTGCTGTGGCGCTGCGGTTCAGCGAGGACGGCGGGAAGTCCTGGAGTGAGCCGGAGACGATCCCGCCCATGTCGGACGGACGGCATTGGTGCAGCGATGTACCTTACTCTCATCTGGTGGAGGGTCAGAAGGTCACCTTTGTGGGGTCCGTGGACCTGCATCCGGGTTACCAGCGTTGGGAGGAAAGCGACACCATCTGGACTCGCGGGGTTATGCGCGCTTACCATCTCGACACGCACGAATGGGATGAGCCTTACCTGTTCCCGATGGATTGGGGGCTCTGCGAGGGTTCCATTACGCGGGCGACGAATGGGGATCTGGTCGCAGTGTTCCGCACTCAGCTTATGGATGGGATACGGATCACTACCGACCACTGGATGGGGCTGGCGACCACACGGTCAGTCGACGACGGCAAGACCTGGGAGAAGCCGGTGCAGGCATTCCTCTATGGGCATCACCACATGAACCTGAGGACGCTGCCGGACGGCCGACTTCTCATGACCTATGCCTCCCGGATCGGGGAGCTTGAGGGCATGCCCTACCACGGCATCGAGGCGGTGCTGAGCCACGACGACGGCAAGACGTGGGACTGGAATCGCCGTTACATACTCTTCAGAGAGCTGAGCGACCAACTTACGCACAGCCCCGGTTCTGTAATGCTCTCCGACGGCAGCATCCTCACGACCTTCCTGCATACCAAGGGCTTCACTTGGGACGACGGAACCGTAGGCCCAAAGAGCCAGAAGACGATCGGGAATGTCTCGGCCGTGATCTGGAAGCCCTGGTAGAGAGTGGCAGCGGCTGAGAGGGCAAGGGATCGCCCCACGGGAGGCCATGTCCGGACCGATGCGGATAGGGACGGCAAACCAACAGCAGTGGGAACAAATGAGTAGGACATGGAATGAGTGATGCCGCGCGCAAATCTTTAGACCACGGAGCGGCAGAGCCGGTGAGAACCGGAGCAGTCATGCTGCCAAAAGAGAGGAAACTATGACAACTGAGACCCCATCCGTACCCAACATGCACGAGATTCCCCGCGAGCGGCTACAACGGGACGAGCTGACCGACGACCGAGGAAACTACCCGAACGACTGGGTCACGTCCCCGCTGCAAGCCACGGTTATCAGGCAGAACACCCTCACAGGGGCCGGTTACAAGGAGGCGATCGGGTACACGTTCCTGCTGTATTCGATGAAGTTCCCGTCAGTCGTGCGCATGGACGATGGCCGACTGCTGATGAATGCCAGTTACGAGGCTCAGTCCGACGAGAGACCGTGGGTGCTCCTCTTCTCAGACGATGAGGGCAGGTCGTGGAGTCAACCCGTTCCGAGCCAGCTTGGGCGATGCACGCTTACGAACCTTGGCGGCAACCGGCTCATGTCGCTTGGAACCATGCCCACCTCGGCGGCTCTGTTCGCGCTTCGGTTCAGCGCAGACGGCGGGAAATCCTGGAGCGATCCGGAGGCGGCCCCTCCCATTTCGGACGGACGACACTGGGGCACCGATGTGCCATACTCTCATCTGGTGGAAGGCCAAAAGGTCACCTTTGTCGGGGCCGTGGACGAACATCCGGGCTACGAGCACTGGGAGGAAAGCAACAGCATCTTTACCCGTGGGATTATCCGCACTTACCATCTCGACACGCACGAGTGGGATGATCCCTATCTGTTCCCGATGGATTGGGGGCTCTCCGAGGCTTCCGTGACGCGGGCGAAGAATGGGGATCTGGTCGCAGTGTTCCGCACACAGCTCATGGATGGGATACGGATAACTACCGACCACTGGATGGGGCTGGCGACCACACGGTCCACCGACGACGGCAAGACCTGGGAGAAACCGGTGCAGGCCTTCCTCTATGGGCATCACCACATGAACCTGAGGGCGCTGCCGGACGGACGGCTTCTCATGACCTATGCCTCTCGGATCGGGGAGCTTGAGGGCATGCCCTACCACGGCATCGAGGCGGTGGTGAGCCACGACGACGGTAAAACATGGGACTGGAATCGCCGTTACATACTCTTTAGAGAGCTGAGCGACCAGATCATGCACAGTCCCGGCTCCGTGATGCTCTCCGACGGTAGTATTTTCACGACCTTCATGCACACCAAGGGCTACACGTGGGACGACGGCACCGTCGGCCCGAGGAGCCAGAAGACGATCGGGAATGTCTCGGCGGTGATCTGGAAGCCGTGGTAGAGCGTGGCGGCGGCTGAGGCGGCATCCCCTCCTGAGTCCGCCCTGGCACGCGGGTCGAAACACAAACACCGAGGAACCGGCTTTCCCTTCGCGAAGCCCTAAAGATAGCGTCTCCAGTATAGCAGATTTCGAGATTCAGACATTTGGTCTATAAAAGGAGGAACTGACTATGAAACATTCAGAACACCCCATGGTGATCAGTACTTTCAACGATGCCCTCGATTGGTGCTGGTCCTATGGCAACTGGGGCAGCTCCGGAGTGGAGCGGCTGATGGAACGCTACCAGCAGGCCAATATCCAGCGGGTCTATTGGCGCGCGAACCAGGGGAGCCTTTGCTGGTGGCCGAGCAAGGTCGGCACTCCCTACCACGGCGTCCACTTGCGCCGTCCGCCGGATTTCGTCGGACGCGGTCAGGATTGGTATGCCGAAAGGGATGCAGGATTCGACACTCGTGCTTTCGACCAACTGGCTGTTGCTTGCAAGAAGGCCCCCGAATATGGCATCGATCTTTGGGTTTACTGGACCCCCTTCCTGGATGATGACACCGGCGACGGATGGGCCGGCGATTGGGAATCGGCGCACCCGGAATGGTGGCGTGTGTTTCGCAACAAAGTGGTGTCAAATACCAACATGAGTTTTGCTTTCCCCGAGGTGATGGCCCACAAGCTGGCCCTGATGAAGGAACTCCTTCAGTACGATCTCAAAGGGATCCTCCTGGATTGCGTCCGGCAGCATTGTTTCCTCCTTGAGGAGGACGGCGCGGTTGTAGACGAGGATCTGGCCTACCTCGGCGGCTATGAGGGACCGATCGTAAACGCGTTCCAGGAGAAGACCGGCAAAGATCCCTTCGGGCTGCCCAATGCGGACGAAGAGTGGATTCAGTTCCGAGCGGATTACAATACGGAGTTCGTGCGCAGACTGCGTACCATCCTTCGCGAAGCGAAGCCGGAGGTCAAACTGGGCGCCATGGTGCGGGCTAAAGGCGCCAAATCGGGAAAGCGCATCCACCAGGGGAACGCCCTTCGGGAGATGCTGATCGACCTTCCGACATGGTCCAAGGAGGGCTTGATCGACACCTTGCTGCAGGATTCTTACGCTCCCCCGGCCACAAGCGAGCAGCTGGTGGAACAACTCAATGTCTCGCGGTCTCAGGTGGACGCGCAGAAAATCGCGGTCGGTGTGGAAATGGCGCTGTTTGGAGAATGGGACCTCCACACCTTGGCTGCGGCCATGAAGGGACCTGCTGCAGCCGGTGCCCGGGAATTTGCCTTCTATCAGGATACTTGTTTTGAGGATCTGAGCCTTCGACAGAACATCAATGCATGGAGAGAACTCGGCAAACTCGTAAAGTGAGGATCGCCGTTTTCGCCCCTCTTGGGAGCGCCCGTCATCCGGGCGTGCCGTCAGGCACGATTCAGTTTAGTGCGGCAGCATGCAGAGTCCTCATGCCTGATCCCTGATGCCTGATCCCTGCATTCCAGCTCCTTAGTACTCACAAACACAGAAGAAGGAAGAGACGATGACAGACGGATCGAAACGCGCAATGATTCTCTCCGCCCCGCTGACGCATTCGGACTGGATGATCCACGCCGATGCCCCGGACTGGGGACCGGAGGGCGTTCGCACGATGCTCGATCACTGCCGGGCATGTGGCTGGTCGCGAATCTACTGGCGGGTCTTCGACGCCGGCATGGCCCTGTATGCCAGCCGCCTCCTGGAACCGATGAAGTATGCCACCAGTCCGCAGCCAAACTGCCTGACCACGGGCGAACTGGCCTCCCAGGCCCCGCCGGATCTGGTGGCCCGGGCGATGAAACTCGACTATCACGGATTTGACACGCTGGCTGCGGCAGTGCGGATCGGTCACGAACTGGGGCTGGAGATTCACGCCTGGTTGTCCATCAATGAAGACGATCACGGGTGGGGCTGGCCCAGCCGCTTCACGCAAGCGCATCCGGAGTGTCGCTGGGTGCGCCGGGATGGGCGCGCCTATCATTCGCAACTGAGCTTTGGGTTTCCCGAGGTGCGGGAATACAAACTGGATCTGATCCGGGAGATGCTGGCCTACGAAGTGGATGGCATCTTCCTGGACTGGATTCGCACGGGCGATATCCGCGACAACCCCCGGAACGATCCACAGGGCGTGGCCAACTATGGATATGAAGCGCCGCTGGTAGAAAGCTTCCGCTCGCGTTACGGACTGGACCCCCACGAGGTGGAGAACGGGGATGAGCGCTGGGTTCGGTGCCGCGCTGAGCCGATCACCGATTTCATGCGGACGGTTCGAAATGCGCTCGATCAACACCCTCGCCGGATAGTATTGGCAGGGATGGTGCATCACTGCTGGGCATATCGGGGACTTCAGGAAGAGGGCTTCATCGATGGTGCGCTGCGGGGCGTCCTGTGTGATATTCGCACGTGGGCGCGCGAGGGACTGGTGGACGAGCTGGTGGTGGGCGGCTATTATATGAAAGACGGCACTCCGGAATCCGGATACCGCTGGCTGGAGGAGGAGACCGAGGGCCGGGTGGCGCTGTGGCTGTATGGCTGGGTTCCGGAGAGCACCGAGGACTTCGAACGGGATCTGACTCTGGCGCGCAGGCTGGGGGCCCGGCAGTTATTGTTCTGGGAGGCGGACTACATTGACATGCGGCCCGAACCGCAGCGCGAGCAGATCATGACGGATGCGGGAATCAACCTGCTCCGGATGAAGAAGCTAGAGGAGTTACTGGGAGGAGCGCTTCCAAGGCTCTGCGTGAAAGAACCAGTTTGCCGAACAGTTTCAAGCCCGGACAAAAAGGGTAATACTATGGAACCCATTGAACACTGAAAGACACGGAAACACACCGAAAACCCATTAGCTTCCTTCAGGAAAGGATGCTCTCATTCAGTGTTCCCATGATCCACACAGGAGAGCCGTTCATGTCCAAATGCCCGTATCAGCAGTATGATCTGTGGCGCGTTGCGGAGAAGCGCACCATCTGTGACCTGGCGGACAGTGGTCCGGGCCTGGCAAAAACGCAGGCAGGCCATCTGCTGGCCTTCTTCGGCACCCCGCACGGCACGGAGCAACACGACGCCATGGCCGAAGAGGTCGCTGCCCTGGGACCTGCCCGCGTCATGATGAGCCGCTCCACGGATGGCGGTCTGACGTGGTCTGAGCCTTTGGCGCTTCCCGCACCGAATGGACTCGATGTGCACTACGGCATGCCCAGTTGCGCCCTCGCACTGCCTTCCGGGAGGATCGTCTTGGTCGTGCGCTCCCATGAACACGGCGCGGACCGGGACGACTGGTTTTTTGCCGACCATCATGCGTACCACTCCGACGACGACGGTCAGAACTGGACCATCGGCAAGGCCATTGACCGGGCTCCTGCCGTGGGCAACCGCGCCTATGCGGGTGGGGAAATTCAGCAGATGGGTGGGATCCTGATACTCGGGTATCAGGGGACGCTCTCTCCCGAGGAGCACGATGCCAACACCTACAGTGCGTTTTTCTACCGCTCCTATGATGAGGGGCTCACCTGGGAAGATCCCTCTGTGCTCATTCGGCCGCAGGGACACTGCAAACTGGCGGCGGAACCCAGTCTCGCCGTCCTGGAGGATGGCCGATGGATCGCTCTGGTGCGCTATCATGGACCGGAGGACTGTTGTCGCACGGTCCGCATCGAAAGCAGCGATGAGGGACGCACGTGGTCGGAGCTGGCCCATCTTTTCGTGGGCGGAATGGGCTGCCTGCGGAGCCTGCCGGGCGGGGGCTTGATGGTCAGCCACGTGACCACGGCCGGCATCGTGGTGCGCTTCAGCTACGACGAAGGCTGGAACTGGACGCGGGAGGTGATGGCCTATGACATCTGGGCGGGAGGTCACTACCGAAACGGTGCGGCCTGGAACCAGTCCGCGCTGGTGATCGACGACGACACGATCCTCTGCGGGTATACCTCCGTGGCGCCGGACGATCCGAACAAGGACCTCTATTATGGGGCACGAAAGGCCGAATGGGGACTTGCTGCACGGATTCGTTTCCTCCGTCGTCAGCGGGATCGATCCCTGACTGTTCCCTTGGAGGCAGGAGCGTAGAAGTTGGCAAGTGGTCAGTGGGTGAGTAGTGAGTGGTGTATGCAGCAACGAGCTTGGAAGAATCCCTAACGCACCGGAAAGCGTACCATGAAGAAACTGCTCGAGAGTATTGCACACTTTGGAGCTGCGTTCTGCGCAGATGCGATGAATTTCTCGGCTTATCGAAACCGTTTCCTGTCACCGATCAGTGACACGGGCGTGCCATCTGCAGGGTCACCGCAAAAAAACAACCGGCCAATGGACACCCCCATACCTGAAGGAGTGTAAGATGAGCAACGCGCAGGACCGATCCATACAGGCACATGACGTAACCATCAAGGAGATTTACCACCCGAAGGTACGTCCGGGGTATGCGTGCTGGACCAGCCTGTGGCGGGCGCCAACCGGGGAATTGCTCCTGGCATTCGCAGAGAAGCGGCGCGCTCCCAATCCCTCTTACCGACCCATTCCGCTGGATTTCTATGAATCCATGGCCCTGCCGATCAAATACCAGGCCTCCTTCTGCAACGGGTCACCGGATCTGTTAGATGAAAGCGTGATCATGCGTTCTAGGGACGAAGGGGCCTCGTGGGAGGAGATCGGAAGAAGCGGCACAGGCGGACTGATGAATGTCTTTGGCTATGCTTCCTTGCCCGACGGCACCATCCTCCGGGGGATCGACACGGCGTATCTGTGTTTTTCTCAGGACGACGTTCCGGTTACCGGCATTGAACAATCCACCGATGGGGGAAATACATGGGTCCCAAAGTCCAAACTGCTGGAACCGGACTTCTGCGGGTGCATCTACCGGCTCAAACGCCTGCATGACGGCACCCTGGTGGCCTTGTGCATCTACTCCGTGCCCTTTGGGCCGGGAAAGGAGTCCAAACAGCGGGGCGGCAGCAAACCGAACATGGTCAGTACGAACATGGCAGGGCTCTGGACCTCCGGGGATGACGGGGCAACCTGGACTGGACCCACGATCGTCCTGCCCGGGATCTCCGCGCCCGAACCGGATTTTGCCGAATTGCCCTCAGGGGATTTGCTCATCCTCAACTCCTCCGTACAGCACGGACCCCAGATGCGTCAGAAGATCCATCGCAGGAAAAGCGGCTTGCTGCCTGCCGCCATGTACCGTGTGGTGGACGGCACGGTACCGGAAACCGTCTGTGCCACTGGAACCGGTCTGCTGGTGGGTGCCAGCAGAGGGGGCACGTATGTCTGCTGCAATGATGAGGGCGCCACATGGAAGGAGATCTCGAGCATGCCGAGGTGTGAGTATCAACCCTTCATGATCGAGGGAATCGAGGACCGACTCCTGTGCGCATGGCATAAGCATGGAGACTGCGCATTTGGAGAACACCACCAGTTTGTGGGCATGCACGCTTTCTCTCTGGATGACTCCAAACTTCCGGAGGCCACGCAACTGGTGCTCACTCGAGACCAGGATCGGGCGAAAACGCACTACACTAACTCCTACACGGCGCACCTTTCCTCAGGTGGGAAGGACCTGCCGAACCGGGAAATCCGTTTCCACACCCAGATGCGTTACCGGGACACCTACGACCTCGCCCCTCCCGCACCGGAGTCCAGAGAAATCGTCAAAGTGACGGACGGACACGGCAAGGCCCGGTTTCAGATGAGCGAGCTCTACCCGGATATAGCACGCGAGCTCAATATCCACCAAGCCTTCGAAACCAAGGCCTTCTTCGCTCCCGGGGAGGGGGAACCCTTTGGTGCGGCGGAGAGTATGCAATATCAATCTTACGCTGTCACCCCCGAAATCGGAACGCCCAACAGCTGCCCTCTGTACGTGGCCGGGTGCAAGCTTTTTGTGACACCCGAAGTGATTCAAGCAGTTCCGGAAATTAAGGAACTACTTCAGAAGATCGGTACCCCCAGAACAATCGACGCGCAAGAAAGCAAGCGAGTTCTGGGTTTATCCGATGCGCGCTTCGAAGCGGTCGTGGACTATCTGGCCCAGGAAAACGTGCTGGACCGAAAACCGGATGGGGACCGATGGCGCTATGATCTTTCCGGAGGATCGAGCGAAATCGAGATTCCGGATGACTTCGTATAGGTCTTGATGAATGTTCCGGCCAAAACACATCGTGCAGTCTGCGCAGCAAATAGGTCCCCTACTGAAGGAGAAGAAGTGCCTGCAAACGTGAAGGTAAAGGTCGTGTCACATGGGGAATCCGTGACGGATCCGTTGGATTGCCGGATGCCCATCGTCGGGCCCGGCATCAACCAGCCGGATCCTTTTCCCGGGTATGGCGGATTTGTGGGCTTTTCATCGCCGGCCCGGCTGAGGAACGGCACCTGGTTGGTTGGCTTTTTGGCCGGCTATTCCCACCTACACGGTCCCTCTCCGATGGACTACTATACAGAGGAAGAGTTGGCGCATGTCCGGGAATCCGGATATGCGTTGGAGAATTACTACGCTCCCACAGGGGCCAGAGCGATGTTCGTTCGCTCGAACGATGAGGGGAAAACCTGGTCGAAACCGGCGACGCTAATCGATACGCCCGCAAATGACGCCCATCCCTTCTTTCTGGAATTACCCACGGGCACGATCCTCTGCTCCTTCTTCACCGCGTGGGGGTGCCATCACAGAAATGATCCCGCCCTGGCCTATCACGTCCGTTTCATCCGCTCGTTTGATGGGGGATTCACGTGGGAGCAGGAACCCCGGCTCCTTCCGTCTCCTTTTCTGGCCGAGGAGACCGAGGCCCCCATGTTGCACCTCGAGGAGGGTGCGGTGCTGATTGCCGTTGATGGAGATCCCCGCGAAGGCGGGCCGCAACAGGCAGCGATATTCCGCACCATGGATCAGGGGGACACATGGGAACTCCTCTCCATCGTAAAGGCCGCCCATGAACTGTCGGAGCCGGCCATCGCCCAATTGCCCGACGGCCGACTGGTTATGATCGCGCGTCCCAAAGGAGCGATCTCCTGGTCCGAGGATTGCGGACGGACGTGGACGCAGCCCCAGAGCTTTGGAATACCGATGTACGCCCCCAGCCTGCAGGTGTTGCAGGACGGAAACCTGCTCTGCCTGCACGGATCATACAGCCCTGGGCATGGCGCTCTGCGCGCCATTTTGAGCCCGGACGGCGGAAAGACATGGCGGGCACCGGCGCCGGACCATGGGTTCCTGGTGGATCGCACTTACGGGTATGGCAAGGGAATGCTCCTTCCAGATGGCTCCCTGTTTATCTCCTATATGAGCACAGGCGGCCATGCTCCCCAGGATGCCCGAACCAACTGCCTCTGGTCTGTACGCCTGCGTGTCCGCGCCGACTGCGCCGGCATCGATCTTTTGCCCGCAGCCCGGTAACCCCATGCCCTTTCAAGGAGGAACGCATGAGAGAAAAAGAGCGCTTTTTGGATACGCTGCAGTTCAAACCGGTGGATCGGGTTCCCTTTATGGAATTGGGCGCATGGAACCAGACCATCGCCCGATGGGTGGGGGAAGGATTGCCGGAGTCGGCTGCCAACTTCCGTTTCATGGAGGGCAATGCCTACTTCGGGCTGGAGGCGTACGAGAGCGCTCCCATCGATGGGGTTGGGCCCCATCCCCCCTTTGAGGAAAGAACGCTGTCCGAGGATGACCGTTATATCAAGTTCACCGATACCATGGGAAGAACCCGCCTGGCGCTCAAGGAGGGAACGGTAGACGGCCAGCGAACCAGCATGGACAGCTATGTGGACTTCCCGGTCAAGAACAGACGGGACTTTCTAAACATGAAGAAGCGCTACGAGGAGAGTGAGTCCGTCCGGTACCCGAAAGACTGGGAGGAGATCAAAGAAAGGCTGAACAAATCCACCAGGCCGATCACCCTCCTCAATCCGCTGGATGGCACCTTCGGCTGCTACAGCATGCTCAGAAACTGGATGGGCACGGAGAACCTTTCCTATCTGTTTTACGACGACCGACCGCTGATCATGGAATGCCTGGATTTTCTGACCGATTTCTTCATTCGGGTCGTGGAGAAAGCCGTCACAGAAGTTCCTTTTGACTTCTACATGATCCACGAAGATATGGCAGGAAAGGGCGGGCCCCTCGTGTCCCCCCAGCTTTTCAGGGAGATATTCACGCCCTTTTATAGACGCCTCATCGACTCCCTGAAGTCGCACGGCGTAAAGCTCATACTCGTGGACACGGATGGCGATTTCGAAGCGCTGATCCCTGCCTTTCTCGAGGCCGGTGTGGACGGATTCAGTCCCATCGAACGGGCATCTAATATGGACCCCATCAGATTGCGGAAACAGTATGGCAACGCGTTTTCTATGCTCGGAGGCATCGACAAGCGGGTCCTGGCAAAGGGGAAAAAGAAAATAACAGAGGAGATCGAAAGAAACGTGCTCCCGCTCATCGAAAAAGGCGGGTATATTCCGATGGTGGATCACGCCGTACCGCCGGACGTTTCGCTGGATCATTTCAAGTACTACCTGGAATTGAAATGGAAGGCCATTGATCATGCGTGGTGAGGACGTGTATTCCCTGATCTGCGAGAGAACGATTTGCGGGAAAGACCGCTGACATCTCTTTGAAGGAGGAGACCGAGATGAACCCATATACTGCCTGCCAGAACGAGCTGGTTGAGATAACGCTTACTTCGGACAGGAGCTATCCGGACCCGTTCAATGACGTCGAGCTGGATGCCCTGATCGTAAGCCCGGATGGAATCAAAGCGATCATACCGGCCTTCTGGGCTGGGGGGACGACATGGAAGATTCGGTATGCGTCCCCTTTGGTTGGAAAACACCCGTTCCGGACCCGGTGTTCGGACCCAGAGAATACCAGTCTGCATGACCTGAGAGGAACCATCGAGGTATCGCCCTATTCGGGGGAGAACCCGCTACTCCGGCACGGTGCGCTGAAAGTGAGTCCGAGCCGAAAGTATCTGGAGCATGCCGACGGCACCCCTTTTCTGTGGCTGGGGGACACGTGGTGGTATGGATTGGCCGAAAGACTCAAGTGGCCCGAGGAGTTTGGGGAACTCGTGCAGGACAGAGTCTCAAAAGGCTTCAATGTGGTACAGCTTGTGGGGGGCATGCTTCCGTATTTCACAAAGTTCGACAACTGGATGGCCAATGAGGCCGGACATCCCATGGATGAGGATTTCAAGACCGTCAATCCCGCCTATTTTGACATGGCGGATCGCAGAATCAGCTGTCTGACAGCAGCCGGGATCGTCCCGTGCATCCTCCCCGCCTGGGGCTATTTCCTGAAACTTGCGGGAATAGAAGGGATGAAGAAAATCTGGCGTTATACGGTGGCCAGATGGGGCGCTCATTGTGTCATCTGGTGCCTGGCGGGTGAAGTGAGAATGCCCTATCCCCTCTATCCTTTGGTGGAGCATCCGAAGGAATGGGCGGAGGCCATACGGGAACTGCAGGACGGCTGGACAGAGATCATCAAGTATCTGAGGGACCTAGATCCCTATCACCATCCGGTGACTGCGCATCCCAGCCCTGCGGATGCCAGCTATTCCTCCCGCGACCTGTTTGACGACCCTTCCCTGGTCGATATCGATAGGCTTCAAACCGGTCATCTGGGCAACATGACCCAGAATGTTTTTGAGTATACGCTGGAGAAACTGAACAAAGCCTTGTCCAATAGGGACGTAAAACCTGTCGTGAATGGAGAGCCCAGCTACGAAGGCGTAGGCGGCGGATTCTGCGGGGAGGCCACGCAACGATTTCTGTTTTGGACTCATCTCTTGAAGGGGGCAGCGGGTTACACCTACGGATCGGCGCCGGTGGTCTTTTTCACGGACAGGGACAGTAGGTATAGTAAAGGCGACATGCTGGGATCATGTGATGCCACCTGGCAGGAAGGCGCCTACCATTTCCCGGGATCCGCGCAACTTGGATTGGGCAAGAGATTCCTGGAGCAATTCGACTGGAGCCGATTTGAGCCGCATCCGGAATGGGTCGAGCCGCACGCCAGCCCGTCCGATCCCTTTTCCCCCTACTGTGCCGGCATACCGGGAGAGGTCAGAATCATCTACCTCCCCTCCTTTGTGATGCCCAAAGGGAGAGACAGTTCCTACGAGAAAATACACGTCCTGGGCATCGAGGAGGACGTGGCCTATCGATCCTATTTCTTCAACCCCCGAAACGGCGATATCCTCAACAGAACCGAGGTCACGCCTTCAAGGGACGGAAAGTGGACCCTTTTCCCGGAGGGACACCTTTTCCTGGCCGTTCCCAATCTGGGGGATTGGATCCTGGTGCTGGAAGCCAAAAACTGAATCCCCTTCGCTCTGCCGTGCGACGGACCCTGCGATTCGGCGAACATGGCCGGGAGCTTCCCCCGCAACGCGCCGTTTCCCCACAATAAAGAAATAAGGAGCAGCGATGAATACCCTCTTGGAAAAGCTCAAAGAGATTGACACCCCAACCTTATCCAACGCCATCGAGAAACTCGCGGTGCGCAACCGGATCAGTGGATTTGCCGATCGCCGTCTCAGATGCCTCTTTCCCGAACTGGGGATCATGTGCGGGACCGCCGTAACCGCACAAGTGGAGAGTGTCGCCCCGGATACACTGGGAGGATTGGATGAGGGATTCCTGGCGCTTTGCGAAGCATTGGAGACATATGAGGGCCCGAGCGTCATCGCGTTTCAGGAGATCAGTGGCCATCCCGATTTTGCGGCCCACTGTGGGGAAGTGATGACCACCATCTTTCAGAAGCTGGGGGGCATCGGCCTGGTCAGTGACTGCGCGGTAAGGGATATGGCGGAAGTCCGATCGCTGAAATTCCATTATTTCGCCACCGGACAGGTGGCCAGCCATGGCTCGTTTCGAGTCGTGCGCGCCCAGGTGCCGATCACCGTATGCGGGCTGCAGATTGCGCCAGGCGATCTGCTCCACGGCGACGAAAACGGCTTGATCCTGGTGCCGGCCGAAGGGCGGGACCAACTCCCCCGTCTGGCTGACGAAGTCCGGCAGGCAGAATCCGCCTTGTTGGATTTTGTGAACAGCGAGAGATTTACCGTCGAAGGGTTGCGAAAACGCGTCACCCACTGACCTCTCGTACGGCATATGCGAAAGAGAGATCTCTCTCCTTTCGCGGCGCCCCCCCCCATGGTTTCGGGTAATGCCCCGTCGCTTGGGGAGCCCGCCGGAGGAAACAGAACCGTCACCAGAACAACCTGACCCAAGGATAACCGCCAGTGAAGCTCCCCGCCCAAAGGGCGGGGCATCTACTTGCTAACACCAAACAGATCAAGCTGGGCGGGAATTTTCTCCTCCCGCCGATGATATTGGATATACCGCTTGATGGTCTCAGAAGTCACCTTGTTCCCCACTGTGCGAGCAAAATACCCATCTTCCCAAAGCTCCCCACCCCAGAGCTCCTTTTTTACTTCGGGATGAGTCTGGAAAATCCGACTCGCAGAAATACTCTTCAATATCCCAACTACCCTCGCTATCGAATATCGAGGCGGAAAAGACAAAAAAATGTGCACGTGATCTTCTGAAACTTCAAGCTCTACAATGTCAAAACCAAAATCCTCAGAAATCTGGCAAAATAACGCCCGAACATCCTCGCGAAGGTCTCCTCGTAGAATCCATTTCCAGTATTTCGGGGCCCATACCAGATGATACTGAGCTTCATAAACTGCATGACTCGTCCGCCTTATTGCCATCGTATACCTACGAATCTTAACACCCTAATCCATCTTATCAGTCAGCATACGATAACAAATCTGCTTGCCTTTGGCAAGCAGAACTTTTCCTCCCCTTCCAAAGGAAGGGGTATCCAAGTTCAAAAACCTTCATGAATGAACTCTCCTCCCGGGAACTCATGTGCCGGAGCATGCGTCGTATGCCCACGGATCGCATCCCCACCATGCCCCAGCTTTGCCAGGATACGCCCATCCGAATCTACCACGAAGACTGCGGGGATTGGATAGACAGAACGGCCCGGTGTCTGGAAGTGCCTTCCACTGCCCATGAGTATGTCATCCGACTGGCCAAACAGATCCACTGCGATGGATTGCGGCTGTTTGTCCTTCCGGATCCCATGGAGGTGCGTCGTGTGGGAGACGACCTTTTTGGGGTCAGCCCTTCGGGAGAGAGGATGGGGAGAGTGGATCTTTTCGGCGGCGGACAACTGGTGCCGGACAGGCCGCATTCACCGATGAGAAACTGGAGCAGCTTCGATCTGCCCGAAATCGTGTTCCGAAAAAGTTCGTCGCGTCCAGTCCGAGCGGGATCACGATGAACACCTACAGCGTGTTGCGCGGAAGAGAACAGGCCATGATCGATTTCTTCGAGCGCCCGGATTTTGTGCGTGCGGCCATGGATCTGCAGGCGGAGGCCGCCATTCGCCTCGGAGAAAAGCTCATTCCCACGGGCATTGATGCGTTCTACATCGGCGATCCCGCTGCCAGTGGCAGCATCATTAGCCCCCGGCATTTTGAGGCTTTCTGCCTCGCGCCCTACCAGAAATTCTGTCGCCATTTCAAGGGCCGGGACATGCTACTTTATATCCACATCTGCGGGAACTCCAATCCGATTCTGGATATGCTGTCGGATACGGGCGCTGATGCCGTGGAGCCGCTGGATCCCTTGGGCGGCGTTTCCGTGGCCGATGCGAAATCGCGCATCGGGGAGAAAGTGGCGCTTATGGGAGGGGTCAACACGCTCACCCTCTCCCGGGGCACTCCGGCCCAGGTGCGCGCAGAGGCGATCCAAAAGTGCCGGGAAGGCGGCCCTTCCGGGTACATCCTGGCGGCAGGGGATATGGTACCCCCGGATACCTCTCTGGAGAACTTACAGGCTCTGGTGGATGTCAGCACCCAGAGCCTCTGGAAAACGGATGCAAGCGCCCTGTAACCTGCGCTATTGCTGCTTGCTGCCATGAGGGCTTTGTTGGGTGCCCACTCGAGGAATCAGGAAGCAGCTATTTCTCTGCGGCGTCCGACCGTGTCATTCCGTCTTTTCGGGACACCTATTTGCTTTCCTGCCCATCAAAAAAACATAAAACCCCTTGCATAATCCTCTATGATTTATTATATTAACAAGTTTATGTTTTCTTGTGCTACAAGAGCGAAACTCAGGGGGTGTAGCCTTTCGATCACCGCGAGACGGAAACAGCACGAAGTGCCCATCCTATGAAAACGACATCCTCTATGATGGGAAGAGCAACCATGACCCAGGGGGCACGCGGATCGAAGGGACCCCTTATCCAAAAGGAGCGCATGACGGTACACACAAAGAGCTGGACAGGCTATGCGATTGGCGTGATGATCCCCTCGTCGTTGTGCGTCGCCATTCTGTCCGTCGGATCCATTTCGATTTTGGAAGCACTGAGTTTGGGACTGGACAAGGGGGGATTGTTATTTGGGGCGCTCAACGGAGGTTGCCTGCTCGCCTATGTGTTTGGGGGCGGATTGTGCGATCGCTTTGGCGAACGCCCGATGCTCTTCGGCGGAAGCCTCATCTGCGCCGGCGGCGCCCTGCTTTGCAGGGGGGCCCATTCCTTTCTGCCGCTTGGGTTCGGGATCTTCTTGCTGGGTATCGGAAGCGGGTTTCTCTGGCTGGCATCTGTGGTGCTCCTGAATCATCTCCATCAGGAGCGACGCCGGTTGGCATTGGGGGGATCCCAGATGGCCATCGCCATGGCCTGTGTAATCGGACCTCCGGTCATAGGGGTGCTCATTCGGTGGCACGACTGGCGCATGCTCTATGCGATCCTTGCGGTGTATATGATTGGGATGGCGCTTCCGCTGTATCTGCTTCGCTTTCCCACTTCCCCTTCCCGTGAGCACGAAAAATCCCGCCTCATCGACATCGGACTTTTTCGGGAGCGGCGATACGGGCTTTTGAACCTTTGCGCCATCCTGCACACCGGCGCCGAGGTGGGCATCTCTTCCTGGGTGTGCCTTTACATGGCCAGGCGCTTTGGAATGTCCCAGGTGTCGGCCAGTCTCGGGCTGATGCTCTATGCCTTGGGGATGGTTCTGGGGAGGGCGGTTCTCAGCAAACTCCCGGAGCGCTATTCGGATGTTTTCGTGCTGAAGGTTTGTGCATTGGGTTCGGGATGTTTCGTTTCTCTTCTTTTCCTCAACGGAAACTATGTCGTTTCGCTGGCTATTTTTGCAGCGATCGGGTTTTTTATCGGGGGCGATTGGCCTGCGATGCTGATGTATGCAGGCAGACACTTTCCCGAGCGAACCGGCACGGCAACCGGACACTTGTCACTCAGTGGCAGTCTGGGGGGCATCCTCTCCCTTCCCCTGATGGGACTGATCTCCGAGCATTTTGGGATTGGCGCGGGGATGGGCATACCCCTGGTCTCTCTCGCGGGTATGTATATTGCCGTCAGCGCACTCGGACGGACAGATTTGGGTAAGCACACAGAACAAACGCAAGTCGCAGATAATTCAAAGTAACGGAAGGTACCTAGCACAAAACCACAAACTGTCCCCTGATATTTCCATACGGGAAGCGATCCGGGGGCAAGAAGGAGCGATCCATGGCGTTACATAAAGTGGAAGGCATTACAAGCAACCAGGGAGCGGAAAACTGGAAACCGCGCATGAAAGCCGCTTTGGCAGAAAAACGCGCTCAGTTTGGGTGCGCGGTGAATTTTGGTCATTCGGTTCCGGTGGAGATCGCCGGGTATGCGGGATTTGACTGGGTGTTCATCCATTTTGAGCACGGATCGGTATCCGTGCCTCAGGCGGAGACGATGACCTTGGCAGCCCGGCTATCCGGCACGGCGCCCATCTGGCGCCTCAACGCGCTGAACCCGGGGGAGATCAAACGCGCGCTGGATCTGGGCGCAGAGGGGATCATCATCCCGCACGTCAAAAGCGCGGAGGATGCCGAAGAGATCGTGAAAGCCGCCTACTATCCGCCCATGGGGATGCGTGGCCTCGGCAGCAGACGGCCCATTCAGTTTGGCATATTGGATGCCCGGGAGTATTTCAAGGTGGCCAACCAGAGTACGGTGGTCTGTATGATGATCGAAGACCACGAGGCCATAGAGGACATCGAGCGCATCGTGGAAGTGCCGGGGATTGACGTGTTTAATATCGGCACATGGGATCTGTCCAAGTCTCTGGGGGTGCCCATCGAAACGAGACATCCGAAGGTACTGGAAGCGATCGATCGCGTATTGGCAGCAGCGCTCCCCAAAGGGATCACCGTGGGCGTCCCGCCGGAATCCCCGGAAGATGCCGCTTACTGGATGGGCAGAGGCGTGCGCTTTTTCGAGAGCGCCTCTGCAGGGGGACTAATGGTGCAGGCTGCCGTAGATCATCTCACGTCCTTCCGGGGTGCGGTTGAGGGAACTTCCGATCAGAACCAGGATGGCAAGAAAAAGGGGATGTGGGGATAGGGAACCCAGAGGAAATCAGAAGGCTGAAGTCGGAAGCCTGAAGCCTGGAGAATTTTCCGTGATCCGTGAGCTTTGGGTTTCCCCTGATCCCTGATTCCTGATTCCTGATCCCTGATCGCTGGCCTGCCTCTCTCAAGAAAGGTGAAACTATGACCACCCATTCCGCATCGAAAATGGCCCCCCGCAAACCGCTCCGCTATCATCTGAGATACCAGCTCATCCCTGGGAAGGATCTTGAGCAGAATACCCACGATCTGGTGGATTTCTGCACGGAGCACGGTGTGGAGGAGGTCGTGCTGTTTTTTGCAGCCGAAGAATGGAACAACGGGCTGCTGTCCGGCCAGGATGAGGACATCTGGTATGATACCATCCGCACGGCGAAAGAAATTCTGGGGGCATCCGGCGTAGTCGTGAGTCTGAATCCCTGGATGACTGTGCTGCACGTCGACAGGGGCCGCACGCTCCCCGAGGATCGAAATATGAAACCCATGGTGTCGCCTTTGGGAGAGGTGAGCAAAGCTTGCGCCTCATTCGCCGATCCGGGATGGCAACGCTATATCTTCGGCCTCTATGGTCGCTTTGCGCAATTGGGTTTTCGGGTAATCTGGGTGGAGGACGATTTTCGATATCACAACCACGGACCGTTGACCTGGGGCGGGGGTTTCGAACCCGAGGTGCTGGCGATCTTTTCACAGAAGGTGGGACGATCTGTCCGTCGGGAAGAGGTGGTAGCCAACATCCTTCGTACCGGCGAACCGCATCCCTGGCGGGAACTGTGGATGGATACCTGGAGAGAGATCCAGCTTGACGTGGCCCGCGGGATAGCCCACGCGGTGACCGAGCACTCCCCCGGAGAGACCCGGCTTGGACTGATGAGTTCCCTTCCCAGTGTGCATAGCGTGGAGGGACGTCGTTGGAAAGAGCTCTTTGATGCGTTGACCCTGGACAACCACGTGGTTCATCGGCCCCACTACGCAGGGTACAGCGATTCGGTTGGGAAGCAGGCGACCTATTCCATCATGATGCTGGATATCCAGCGGAGTTTGAGGCCCTCCGGCTGCGAGGTAGCCCCGGAGGTGGAGAACTGGCCCTTCACGCACTGGAACAAATCCGACACCCAGACATGGACTGAAATGGCGCTCGACATGTTCTACGGATCCGACGCACTGCTGCTGGACCTGTTCCCCTTTTCTGGAAATTCTCCGAGCACAGAACCTCGGATCGGTACGATGCTGGATCGCTCCCGTCCGGCTCTGGAGTGGATATCCGAGCGCTTTCCGAAGACGTTTGAAACGCGCGGCGTGGGTATCCCCTGGAAGGAAGACGCCCAGGCTCATGTGCGCACGACAGAAGGGAAAGCCATGGGGGAGCTTAACGCGGCCTCCTTCGGACCGGGCACCTTGCTTTTGTCCTATGGAGCGCCCGTATCTGCAAGCGCCCAGAAAGTGAATGCACTTTTCGGCACCCTCGCCTGGGCCTTTGACGATGGGGAAATCCGCCGAATGCTTTCCGGAGGACTGCTGCTTGACGGAGAAAGCGCCGATATCCTCTGTCAGCGAGGTTTCGGGTCGGATATGGGAGTGGACTTTGACGGATGGTTGGGCAGAGAAGGAAGCACCTACTCCGTTGAGGAGATCGTGTCTGAGCACGCCGGTGTCCAGAAGGGGCTTTACTTCAGCGCAAACTCACCTTCCAGAATGGGCCTATTGAACCCGATCCATGGCGCAGAAGCGTGGACGTCCATCCTGACTCCAGAGGGGGCGCGCGTGGGCGCAGGGATCGTGGCCCATGAGAATCGGATGGGGGGACGGGTGGTAACGTATGCCATGCCCACTCCCGCTGAATTGCCCCCGAGCACGCTGAGGCAAAAGGTCGTCCATTCCGTCGTCGCTTTTCTATCCAGGGAAGAATTCGACTCTCCTATGATCAGCGGCGGGGCTCACCTTATGCCTATGCACTTTCAGGGAGATGGGAAGAATTTTGTTGTGGTCCTCAACGGATCGCCGGACGCCGCCTTCCCGGTCGCTCGGATCCCCTGCGTCGAGGTGAGTCTTCGGTCGGCCACCTTGCTGGCCCCGCTGCAAGAGCCCGCGGAGATCGCCGTGGACGTTCAGCAGGAGAAGGGGCAGCTGATCGTGACCTGCGAGAATCCGGTTCCCTACATGGGATTTCTTGTGCTGGAATGGTAGAACGGTGTTGTCGAACTTCGGGCCTGCGGCGGCATAGCCATTGTACGCCAGAAGTGCATTTTCTCGTTCCCACGCAGGCGTGTGGGAACTTCGGCATGTCGCTCCGCGTCTGTTAAGGAGTCCGATGCCAGGAAGCCACTACAGAATCTGTGAGCATTACCTGCTCCATTTCTGACGCACACAATCGTCAACAACCTGTCCTGTGTCGCAAGCCCACTCCTCGCCCAGATCATGCTCGATCTATGGCGGCTATTGCATGAATCCCAGTGTTTGGCAATCAATGCCTACGTAATCACGAGAGATCATCTGCACATGAGGGTCTCATTGAAACACTCAGATTTTCTCGTTCCCACGCTCTGCGTGGGAAAGTCGGCATGACGCTCCGCGTCTCTAAGGAGTCAAAGGACCAAGAAGCCACTTCAACATCTATGTGGAGACAAACGCTCGGCATCTCCTCCGGCCATTGACGCTCCACATGCTGCAACACAAGAAGGAAAGGGCCCATAGGTTCTGGCAAGAGGGGGTCACACACAGTTGATTCGGACCGAAGATGGGATGCGCCAGAAAGTAGCGTATATCCACAACACCCCTGCAGGAAGGGGCTACATGGATGATCCGACGCTTGGGCGGCATTCGAGTGCGAAGGACCATGTGGGCCAATCTGGTTCATTGGAGGCGACTTCCGCCTGGTGACGCAGAGCGTCGGGGCGGTGCGTTCCCACGCAGGAGCGTGGGAACGAGATGATTTGTATGGTTCTTCTTAGGAGGAGGTCATAACTTATGAACCCCGCCCAGAAGTGCTCCGTAATCATCGCGATCACGAATAACAGGAAGGATCTCCAGATCGCCCGGGAGGAGCACTGGTATCGCATTCCCGTCAAGAGTGCACCCAAACGTCTGAAAGAGGCGACCTATCTGGCGTTCTATCAGACAAAGGAGTTCGGCGAGGACAAATGGGCGGTGCGCTATTACGCGGAAATTCGGAGCAAGCGTATTCTCCGGCGCATCGAGCTATTCCCCGACGAACCCTATCACCCCAGAGCCAATGAGGAATACTACAAAATAGAACTCGGCGACCTCCAGACGCGCGGCGAACCTATCCTCAGCCGAAAAGGGCGGCGCATCGCCTTCATCTCCACGACTTGGGAGAAGTTTCAGCGGGCCGGAGAGATCAACGATCTGTTCGACGAGAGTCCCTTGGAGGATGAGATGTGGGCGGCTTTCAAGCAGGACAAAATCGAGACGGAGCGGCAATATTATGTTCTAATAGCGGATGTAAACTACTACCTGGACTTTGCTGTCTTCTGTCAGAAAGGCCGCATTGACGTGGAATGCAACGGAGATACGTGGCACAGCGCGAAGGAACAAATCCCAAGAGATAACGCCAGGGATAACTCCCTGACCAGCGGAGGATGGGCTGTCCTGCGTTTTTCGACACCGGCGATTCGTGAGGACATGCTGGATTGCCTGAGCAAGGTAAAGCATACGATCAACAAGTTGGGCGGATTGGCCACGGCGGATGGGGAGACCCTACATTTCACGGACGATGAATCCCAGTTGGATCTATTTGAGGAAAGATAACCCTTCCCTCTCACCTCAGAGATCGCAGAGTACGCGGAACATGGGACAGAGGGCTCCTTGCGTCAAGTTTCACGTCTAGTGTTTGCACAGTTACGAGAACGAATGTCAAATGTCGGACAAACGATTCGATCTTCTCCTGCACAGCGTGGCTGGTACCGGCGCGGCCATGCACAGGAATTCATCTCTTTCCCGACGATTTGGCCGGGAAAGAGATGGACGCGACGGGAAATCGGACAGTCCAAAATAGAATCATGAGAATTGCCATGGAATTATCGGACTACGAATATACGCTCCCAAAGGAACTAATCGCGCAGCATCCTGTGTCGGAGCGGGACTGTTCCCGATTGTTGGTGCTCAATCGAACATCTGGAGAGATTGCCCATCGCCATTTTGGAGATCTGATCTCCTATCTGAACAAGGGGGACGCCCTGGTCGTCAATGAGACCAAGGTGTTTCCCGCGCGCCTGCTGGGGGAGAAAGAGGGGACCGGAGCGCAGGTCGAGGTTTTTCTGCTGCGGAAACAGGAGGAGCACACCTGGGAGACGCTGGTGCGCCCCGGACGGCGGATTCCCGTGGGCACCTGCCTGTCCTTTGGAAACGGGCGACTGCGTTGCCAGGTAATCGCCTGCACCCCCGACGGTGGGCGCGTCGTTCGCTTTGAGGAGACGGCGGAGCCGTTTGAGGAGGCACTGGAGCAAATCGGCAAGATGCCCCTTCCCCCCTATATCCATCGGGACGCGGAATCCTCGGACCTGAAACGCTACCAGACGGTCTATGCGAAGGAAGTCGGGGCTGTGGCTGCTCCTACTGCCGGACTGCATTTTACGCAGGAGCTTTTGGACCGGATACGGGAAAAGGGCGTCTCCGTGGTCCCCATCGTGCTGCACGTGGGGATCGGAACGTTTCGGCCCGTCAGTGCCCCGGATCCGAGAGATCACCCCATGGAGGCCGAATACTACCAAGTAAGCGAAGCCGCAGCCGAGTGTATCGGTCGGACAAAGGCAACCGGTGGGCGCATTGTGGCGGTCGGGACCACGGTGGTTCGAACGCTGGAGACGGTGGCCACGGAGGATGGAAAGGTGCCATCAGGGGCCGGTTGGACCCAGAAGTTCCTCTACCCGCCCTACACCTTCCGTCTCGTGGATGCGCTGGTGACCAATTTTCATCTTCCGAAATCCACGCTGTTGATGCTGGTCTCCGCCTTTGCCGGACGCGAGTCCGTGCTGAGGGCTTACGAAGATGCGATCGCGCATCACTATCGCTTTTACAGCTACGGCGACGCCATGCTGATCTGCGATTGGTGATTTTTCCCCATGTTGGGGCGACCCTTTTGGGGCGACCCTTGTGGTCGCCCATTTTCCAGGATTCCGTGCCGTAGGGGCAACCCTTGTGGTCGCCCGATGTACCCACGTGGTCGCCCCTCATCACCAAGGATGCAACCATGACCGTCACAGCCATCATACCCGCTGCAGGAATGGGAAGAAGAATGGGCGGCGCAATCCCAAAACCGTTTCTTATGCTCGGAGGACGACCCGTCCTGGCGCATACGCTGGCGCAATTTGAGCGGTGCGACGCCATTGATGACGTGATTCTGGTCATCGGGACCGGTGACCTGCACGCGGGTGCGTCCGAAGTGGTGGACTACTATGGACTTACCAAAGTGCGCAAGATCATCTCAGGCGGAAAAGAGCGGCAGGATTCGGTATGGGAGGGGCTCAAGGCCGTCGAAGCGGGCACGGAGATCGTGGTCATCCACGATGGGGTGCGACCCTTTGTTTCCACGCAATGCCTCCTGGCATCCATCGAAGCGTGCCACGCACACAGCGCAGTGATCACAGCCGTGCCGGTCAAGGACACGATCAAGGAAGCGGAGGAGGGATCGGTCACCCGCACGTTGGATCGCGAAAAACTGTGGGCCATCCAGACCCCCCAGACCTTTACGCGCGATCTGATCACAAAGGCGTATGGGCAGGCGTTTGCAGCCGGCATCACCGCCACCGACGATGCGGCCCTGGTGGAGCGACTGGGCCATGCCGTGCACCTGCTCCGAGGCTCCTACGATAACATCAAGATCACCACGCAGGAGGATCTGGCCTTGGGAGAGATAATTCTCAAAAATCTGCGCCGCAGAAGCACAGAGGATTGATGCCTTGAGCAGGAATGGGCATGCTCGGTCTTTGCTCTGTGCGGCTTTTTCCTCTGATTTTGCGCGATGCGCAGACCGTCCCAAAACCCCTTTTTTCTGTTGTGCCACAAGATGCTTTGAGGTTTTGCTTCCAGGACCATTCCCGCTGAGAACGCCCCAAACACACGTTTCATGATCCTGGAATGGTGAAGCATGCAGGTGATTTCTGTCTGCGGACAACCGGCCCCATCCATTGACCAGCAAGAACCGACGGAGGAAACATGGGCAAATCCAAGACCCCGGACCTGATGGAGAAAATCGTCTCCCTGTGCAAGCGGAGAGGCTTCCTCTTTCAATCCAGCGAAATCTACGGAGGACTCAACAGCTGCTGGGATTACGGTCCCCTCGGCGTGGAACTGAAGCGCAACGTGAAGGCGGCGTGGTGGAACGAGGTGGTGCATAACCGGGAGGACATCGTGGGCCTGGACGCCAGCATTCTCATGCACCCGGACGTGTGGAAGGCATCGGGGCACGTAGACAGTTTTTCCGATCCCATGGTGGACTGCAAATCGTGCAAGATGCGTTTCCGCTCGGATGATCTGGAGGAGACGGTCTGTCCAAACTGCGGTGGCGAGCTGACCGAGCCCAGGCAGTTTAACATGATGTTCAAAACCTTCATGGGGCCGATGGAGGACAGCTCCTCCGTGGTGTATATGCGCCCGGAGACGGCTCAGGGCATCTTCGTGAATTTCCTGAACGTCCAGGCCTCCATGCGCATGAAGCTGCCATTTGGCATCGCCCAGATCGGGAAGTCCTTTCGCAACGAGATCACGCCCGGGAACTTCATCTTTCGCACCCGGGAATTCGAACAGATGGAGATCGAGTATTTCGTGGAACCCGACACGGACGAACAGTGGTACGAATCGTGGATCCAGGAGCGGCTGGATTGGTATCTCCGCTATGGCATCCGTCCGGAGAAACTTCGGCTCGAAGCGCACCCTGCCGAGAAACTGGCGCACTATGCCAAAGCCTGTACAGACATCGAATATGAGTTTCCCTTCGGATGGAAGGAGTTGGAGGGGATAGCGAATCGCACGGACTACGATTTGAGGCAGCACGCCGAGCACAGCGGGAAACGACTGGAGTATTTTGACGACCAAACCCAGGAAAAAGTCGTGCCTTTTGTGATCGAACCCTCCGGCGGCGTGGATCGCGCAGTGCTGGTCTTCCTGGCGGATGCGTTTGACGAGGAGACGGTGCGCGGCGAGACACGCGTGGTGCTGCGTCTCCACCCCAAATTAGCTCCGATCAAGGCCGCGATCTTTCCCCTGGTCAAGCGCGACGGTATGCCGGAGAAAGCCCGCCAAATCGTGAAGATGTTGCAGCCGCACTTCACGGTGTTCTACGACGAGGGCGGCTCGGTGGGACGACGATACCGCAGGATGGACGAGGCCGGTACGCCCTTCGGCATCACTGTGGATTCCGAGACGTTGGAGAACGACACCGTCACCGTGCGGGATCGGGACACCATGGAGCAGGTCCGGGTACAGATCGCCGCTTTGCGGGATCACCTGGCCGAGCAGACGGAGCACTGGGCCCGGCAGGAAGCGCAGGAAGTGAAAGCTGGCTGACGGGAGATGCTCGTTTCCTTCTTTCCGATGCTATCGTTTCGATTGGAGAAACCCATGACTGGTTTGGAAAGGGTATTGACCGCGCTTGGGCGGGGCGAGCCCGACCGGGTTCCGGTGTGGGAGTTGATCGTAAATGAACCGGTGATCCACGAGCTCTATGGGGATGTTTCCTATTGGGACTTTGTGGAGCGGCTGGACCTGGATGGGCTTACGATCTTCGAGGATCAACGGGTCGTCGCGTGGATCAACCAGGACACCTACCGGGACGAGTGGGGCATCGTCTGGAAGATAGCGCCCAACGGGATCGCGTATCCGTCCGGGGGACCGATCCGGGAGGAGCGGGATCTGGACCGGTATGCGCCGCCGGATCCCGATGCGGATCACCGGCTCCGATCCCTGGAAGCCGCCGCAAAGCGGTTCAAGGGAGAGAAAGCCCTGGTGTTTCTCGGTCACGAGACCTTTGAGTTTTGCCATTATCTGCTGGGCGGAATGGATAAGCTCTTCCTGAACTACGTGCTCAATCCCGCGTTTGTGGATCGGCTCTCGGAGATGATCTGGACCTATAAGAGCCGGGTGCTGGCCCGCGCGGCCGAGGTCGGAGCGGACATCCTCCTGACCGGGGATGATTACGCTTCCAGAAATGGCACCTTGATGTCACCCACGCACTTCGAGCGTTTTGTGCTGCCCTATCTGACCCGCGCGGTGGCGGTGGCTCACGCCCACAAACGTCCCTTCATCAAACACACGGACGGCAATTTGTGGAAAGTGATGGACATGCTGGTGGGCACGGGCCTGAATGGACTCGATCCCATCGAGCCGATGGCGGGGATGGACATCGGAGCGGTCAAGGCCCAATATGGAGATCGCATCGCAGTGATCGGAAATGTGGACTGCACGGAGATTCTGCCTCACGGTTCCAGGCAGGACGTGGTCGATGCGGTGAAAGAGACCCTCGCCAAGGCCTCGGTCGGAGGCGGACACATCCTGGCATCGAGCAACAGCATCCATCCCGGCGTCAATCCGGAGAACTACCGGACGATGGTGCAAGCAGCGCGAGAGTTTGGCGTCTATCCTTTGGATCCGAAGATGGTGGAGACGTATCGCACACAGGATTATATGGCAAAATGGGTGCATGAAACGTGAAGCTTAAGGCGGAGGGCGTAAGGAGGTGAGCACATCATGAGGAGCTTTCAAACCACTCTCTTAACTGCTCTCGTATGGCTGACGACAGCGATTTCTTCAGCCTATGCCAACGATCCCGCCGACTTCTTCCCATTGCATGTGGGAGATGTCTGGGAATACGACAACTATGACATCCAGACTGACTGGACTGTGGTGGAAGTGGTGGGAGACTCGGCGATCAATGGGAGGCAATACTACAAGATGCGGGAAACCTCGTCTTCCGTGGGAAACGTGTATCGATACAGTCCCCTCTGGGTGAGGATCAATGACGCCTTCGAGGTCTTACAATATTCCTTCCACCGGCAGGCTGACGTCTTGATGCTTCGGCTCGACGCGTCGGTGGAGGATAGCTGGGAGGGATACGAGCCACTGCGTTCGGCTGATTTCATTTATGAGTCTGATGAGAACTGGATGCCGACAGTGGTGTTGCGAGACCGCGGACGGATGCGAGACATCTCCATGAACAAGTTTCTGGATTTCCTCGAAGACGAGCGGGAGGCGCTTCGCTTCGTGTATGATTTTGTTGCTATTGAGAATACCTACGCATATGTGGATGGGATTGGACTCGTCGGGTGGGCAGGAGAAGGAAACGTGGGGCTCAGGCTGCGTGGAGCGATCATTGGCGGCGTGCGCTACGGCACATTGACCGTTGGGGTTGAACCCTCTTCCTGGGGACATATCAAAACTCTTTTTGTGCACTGACCGTTCCCCGCGCTTCTCTGGAAATGATAGGCGCCAGAAAGTGCCACGCTGAGCGTCCAGCATGCATTCCCACCCTAGAGCGGGGAGGGGGAAAAACGAACAAGATGGGGCACATGCCAGGAGAACACCCGAAGCTGCAGATCCGCCTTATGCGGTCGAAGGATCTTCCCGGAGTACTTCGCATCGAGCGGGAGACCTTCTCCAATCCGTGGCCGAGAAGGGAATTGACCGCTGCCATGGAGGATCCGGACTGTCAGGCCATAGTGGGGAGGGAGGACGGCATCCTGGTGGGTTATGGTATGGCCTGGTTTCTAAGTGAAGAGGTGCATATCGGGAACCTGGCAGTAGCCAAACCACATCGCAGAAAAGGCATCGCGAGCACGCTCCTCAGGCATATTCTGGCGCAGGCGGGGAAAGCGCACATGGTCCGGGTCACCCTGGAAGTCCGGATATCCAACGAAGCTGCCCAGGCACTCTATCGGGCGCATGGATTTCTGGAGGTCGCCATTCGCAGAGCATACTATTTCCGCCCCACCGAGGATGCGCTGGTGATGATGAAGTCCCTTTGAATTATCCCTTCTCCCTCACTTTGTCGCTTCGTCACCTTCCTGTTTTGTCATTCCCCCGCATTCTTGGACATGAAACCTCCCGCAGGTCCAAAGAAAACCTGCGGGAGGTCCTCTTTCTCACTTTCTCGCTTTCTCTTTCTTCCGCGCTCCCATGCCCCATCGCATTCAGAGAACTCCCTACAAGGTGAACATCGGATGACCGCATCGTGTGCAGAACAGATTGAGATCGTGGACGAGCAAGGCCGTGTGATCGGTCGCGCGCTTCGCTCCGAGTGCCACGGCAATCCCGCCCTGATCCATCGAACCGTCCATGTGCTGGTCTTCAACACTGCGGGGGAGCTGCTGCTTCAGAAGCGCGGAGAGGACAAAGATATTCAGCCGGGAAAATGGGATACGTCCGTGGGGGGTCATCTGGATATCGGGGAGGACTACGAGGAAGCGGCGTATCGGGAGATGGGCGAGGAAGTGGGCATTCGGAATACGCCACTGGTACCGCTCTACGCATATCCGATGCGCAACACAATCGAATCGGAAGATGTGCGAACGTACAGGTGTACCTACGATGGCCCCATCACCCCGGATCCAGGGGAGATCTCCGAGGCGCGATTCTGGACGACGAAGGAGATCGAGGGAGCTTTGGGACGCGGATGCTTCACGCCCAATTTCGAGGAGGAGTTGGCTCGCTATAAGGACAGAAGACGGGAAGACAGGCAGGTGTGAAGAATCCTCAGGATTCTACCCAACCTCCCGCAGGTCAAAACTCATTGTCTCCATCTTGAGGCGCTTCCCAACCTCCCGCAGGTCGGAAAAACCTGCGGGAGGTTTCCTTTCTCACTTTCCCGCTCTCCTGTTTTCCCTAACCTCAACCCGTTTGCCCCTGACTTTCCTGCTCTCCTCTTCCTTTCCCTGCCTCTAGGCCTCTTTGCTCAGCAGGATAAGCTTCTCATACAACACGCCTACAAGGGCATCGTTGCCCTGCTGCTCCGCTTCCTTCAGATGGAGGCGGATGGCCTCGATGGCACGGCGCGCATTCTCTTTCCGAAGTTGAGCGATGCTGTCGGAGAGGGATTGATCGATCTGTTTTTCGTCGAAACCCTCCGAGGCCAGCCGCGAGATCACCCCCACGAGATCCGATCCCTGGAACCGATCCATCAGACTTCCCACATCGGATTTCCCTTCGCCCGTAACCATCTCGGCCATCCCCGCTGCAATCTGCCGAAACGGCCCCTCCTGAAAATCCTCCATGCGAATCAGACTGATGACCCGCACCGCGATATCGCCGCCGGAGAGCATGATCCGCACCAGCTCGCGTTCTGCTGAGGATCCCTGACGCAGGACAATCCCCTTCTCGTTGGTCTCCCCGCCTTTCCCGCGGGTTTCTCCGCGCCCTTTCCGCCGCTCCCGCCTGATCGCCCGATGCAGCACCTCCTCGCCTATTCCAAGACGTTCGGAAACTTGCTGGGTCAGCAGGTTGCGTCGGATCTCGTCTCCAATCTTGGAGAGGGTCTGGATAAACTCCTCGATGCTTCGGCGTCTGCCCTCTACGGTGGCCAGATCCAGGGAACGGCTCATCTGATCCAGTTTATAGTCCAAGAGCGGCTGCGCATCCCGCAAGAGCTTCAGGAAAGGCTCCGGGCCCGCATCGCGCACAAAACTGTCCGGATCGTGCCCCTCGGGAAGGGCGATCACCCGGACCTCCAGATCCGCTTCCAGCAGGATGTCTATTCCACGCAGCGTGGCGGTGGATCCGGCCTGATCCGCGTCGAACACCAACACCACCCGGTCGCCGTACCGAGCAAGCAGTTTGGCCTGCTCCGGGGTGAAGGCCGTGCCGGATGAGGCCACCACATATTCGATTCCGCATTGCACCAGACGCAACAGATCGGTATACCCCTCCACGATGAGGGCCTGGCCCGCCTTCCGGATGGCATCTTTCGCCTGGCAGAGACCATAGAGAATGTGCCCCTTACGATAGATGGGGGTCTCGGGGGAATTCAGGTATTTGGGCTGGCCTTCCGGGTCCAGCGTACGCGCTCCGAACGCCACCGGACGCCCTCCAATGTTGGTGATCGGGAACATCAGCCGGTCTCGGAACCGGTCGTAGTGCCCTCCCTTGGGCTTGGCAACGGCCAATCCCGCCTTCTCAAATGCAGCACCATCCAGGCCCCTTTTTGCGCCCACCTTCAGCAGTCCATCCCAATCCGGTGCCGCCACTCCCAATCCGAATCGCTCCGCAGTCTCTTGGGAGATCGCCCGCTCCGAAAGATAAGCTCGGGCCACCCTGCCGCTCGCATCCTTCCACAAAAGATGCTGGAAATATTTCTGCGCCAGATCGTTCGCCCGGTAGAGCGCATCGCTCACTTCGCCGGATGCGGGTCCGGAACGCTCCTCCGGCAGCAGGATTCCCGCCTTGGCGGCCACCAGCCGGACCGCTTCCAGGAAGCTGATCTTTTCCACGTCCCGGAGGAAGGTGAACACGTTTCCTCCCGCGCCACATCCGAAGCAGTGGAATATCTGTTTCTCCACATTGACGCTGAATGAAGGGGTCTTCTCCACGTGAAAAGGGCAGAGACCAAAATAGTTCTGCCCTTTCTTCTTCAGCGCCACATAGTCGGAAACCACGTCTGCTATATTGACTTGCGCGCGAATGTCTTCGATCGTTTCTTCGGGAACACGGGCCATCTTGTCCTGCCTTGGAGGCATAGCGGCATGGGGACGCTAAGAAATGAAAAATGCAGCATGGAAAATGACTTCGCCACTCACCCTCTCGGACTCCAATAGTTGCACTTTACAATCTGCATTTCTTGGGGTCTTCGTGGCTAGACGGCCTCTCTCATCACCAGTCCGGTCAACAATTTCGGATAGAAGTAGGTGGATTTCTGGGGCATCACTTCCCCGCTTTCGGTGATGGCCTTCACCTGTGACACTTTGGTGGGATTGAGGAAGAGCGCCAGCTGATGCTGACCTTGATCCACCATCTGGACCGCCTTTTCCGCATCCGAACAGTAGGAGATGAACGCCCCCTTCTGGAGCACGTCCGGCCGCATCTTCAAAAGGTGCTCGATTAAAACTGCGTGGATGATCGCCACGTCCAGCGTCCTGCTCGCCGGGGAGTCGCTTTCTTTCATCAGTGCGTCCACCCCCGCTCTGTTTGTCAGGGTCAGCAGGAAATAATCGCCGTGGCCGAAATAGAGCCCAAACGTGTTTTGTTCCGACTCCCGCTCCACCGCAGCCATCCGATCCAGCAATTCCGAGGCGTCCTCCATCGGCTGAATTTCGAAGAACTTCCTCAGATGCGCCAGAAGAACCGATTCGTCAAAATCGGCCAGTTTGTGCAGCAGCCGATGGGTGGGCAGAACGGCCAGACCCGGGTGCTCAAGGTTGGTGAGGTACATCATCACGTAGTTGTAGGGAGCGTCCCCTTCGCGATCCGGATGGCATGTTTGCTGCTCATTTCGGAAACTCAGGGCGGTTTCATACCGATGATGTCCGTCGGCGATGATGACCGTTTTCTCCGCCAACTTCCGGGTCACGACTTGGATGAGGTCCCCGTCGGTGATTCGGATCAGGCTGTGGTGATTCCCCTGACGGTCTGCCACGTCGCAGATGGGTGGCTCCGATGCCAGCCCGGAGAACAGGTGTTCCAGGTCTTGCGAGGGATCGTCGTAAAGTCCGAAGATCGGATTGAAGTTTGCCCGGGTGGCTCTGAGCAGATTCAGACGATCCACCTTGGGGCCGGATAGCGTTCTTTCGTGGGGCTTGATCGAGCCGGAGCCCAGCTCCTCCAATCGAACGGCCGCAAGAAAACCCGTGCGCACGCGCGCCTCTCCCCCCGCGGTGTAAGTTTCCCGGCACAGGTAGATCGCCGGTTGTTCGTCGCGGATCAGGATGCCGTCTTTGAGCCATTGTTCCCAGAGCTCTGCCGCACGGGTATAGCAGTTCTCCTGATCGTTGTCCCCGGGGTACTCTTTCCCAGAGTCAATCCGCACAATATTGTTTGCCGTTTGCTCATATAGTTCCTCCCGCATCTGGGGAGAGATCACGTCATAGGGGGGGGCCATTACCGAGCTGAGGTCGCCCGCTTTTTCTTCATTGTATAGGATGCCTCTAAAAGGTACAAGGTGTGCCATAGATCTCCTTCTTTTAAAATGCAAAACGTAGGGCAAGCAGCATACCCAGCCCTTGCGCCGCTCATCCATCCGGCATCTGCAGTCACCAATCCCCTATCGCCTCCCGAATCTCTCCGAGAAGGGCCTCCAACAGGGCTTCTTCCTTCACCTTCCGCACAATTTCTCCCCTGCGAAAAACCACGCCTACACCCCGCCCCCCTGCGATACCAAAATCCGCCTCCCTGGCCTCTCCGGGCCCGTTGACCGCACAGCCCATCACCGCCACCCTGATGGGTTCCTTCACCTCGCGCAGGGCCCGCTCAACCTCCTCCGCCAGGGGAATCAGGTTGATCTCCGTCCGCCCGCATGTGGGACAGGAGATGATCGTAGGTCCCCGCTGGCGAAGGGAAAGGGCTTTGAGGATCTCGAAGCCCACGCGGATCTCCTCTACCGGATCGGCGGTCAGGGAGACCCGGATCGTATCCCCGATGCCATCGCCGAGGATCGCTCCGATACCAGCAGCGGATCGAATCGTTCCCGTCCCCATCGTGCCCGCTTCGGTGATGCCCACGTGCAGGGGATAGGTCACCTTTTCCGAAATCAGACGGTACGCGGCAAGGGACAGCGGGATGTCCGAGGATTTCAGCGAGATCACGATGTCCTCAAACCCCAACGCCTCCAGGATGCGCACGTGCCCCAACGCGCTCTCCACCATTGCTTCGGCCGACGGGCTTCCGTATTTCTCCAGCAGGTCTTTCTCCAGGGAACCGGCATTTACCCCAACGCGGATCGGGATGCCCCGTTCCTGCGCCGCCCGCACCACGCGCTCCACTTTCTCCCGGCCTCCGATATTTCCCGGATTGATTCGAAGCTTGTCCACGCCCGCCTCAATGGCGGCAAGCGCCAAGCGGGCACTGAAGTGGATGTCCGCCACCAGGGGAATCGAGATCGCACGTTTGATCTCCGATAGTGCGGCAGCAGCTGTTTCGTCGGGCACGGCCACCCGGATCATCTCGCACCCGGCCCGTTCCAGGGCCTGGATCTGCCCGACGGTCGCCGCCACATCCCGAGTGTCCGTGTTGGTCATCGATTGCACGGACACGGGCGCGCCGCCGCCCACGGGCACGTTGCCCACGAGAATCTGTCGGGTCCCTTGTCTGTGATTCATCGGGAATACTCCCATCAAAGGCTATCGGACACGGATGTCACGGAGTTCAGGAATCCAACCCAGGAAAAAGGGGCGGATAATTCAATGAGGGCCTACCCGCTGTATTTTCAGGGGTCCTCCCCAACGAGATTATTGTTCTAAATCTAATCAGTGGGCCCCGAAAAGTCAAGCGCTTTTCGAGGGACGCACACGTGCGGATCAGCCGACAACTCGCTATGCGGAATCTGGGAATGCTTCAGCATCACCGAACCCTTCCGCCCCGGATAGGCTGTCCGCACAAGAGTGCAAACCCGGGTATAAAAACGCTTGCTTTTTGCAGGCAAACTTTTTATGTTTCGAAAAGAGGGACTGCATTTCAACTATTCTTTACCCCACGGAGCGCGAAAGGAACGCACGATGTTACTCTTAGATCATGCCGCAAAACAGCGTATTCATGAGGGCAGTCTTTCGATCCTCTCCGAGCTGGGCGTACGGGTGGAACACGCGGAAACCTTAAGCCGCCTGGAATCGCGCGGGGCCAAAATCGACCGCACCGCCCGAATCGCCCATCTTCCAGAAACCCTCGTCGAATGGGCATTGGAGAGAGCGCCCTCAGCGATCACACTCTCGGATCGGAGAGGTCGACGGTTTGACCTGCACCCACGTGGGGACTCGATGTATTGGACGGGCAACGCTCTCTATATGATCGAGGGCGACCGGCGGGTGGACATCGATTCCGACCGGTTTATCCAAATGGCGCGGTTGGTGGATGCCCTGGATCAGCCGGATGCGATGGTGGGAACCAGCCTGTGCGATGTGCCACCCGTATGTCGGGATTTTGTGGGCTTCCGCCTGATTGCGGAGCATACCACCCGGCACATCCGACCGGTCATCTTCACCGCCCAGGGGGCCAACGCCATCCTGGAGATGGCCGAGGTGCTCTCGGAGGGAGCGGACATGGCCGAACACCCCCTCTTCAGTCTCGGATACAGCAACGTCAGTCCCCTCCGCTGGACGGAAACGGCGATGGGGCTGATGACCCTGACCTCCGGGAAGAAGATTCCCATGATGATCAATGCGGAACCGATGGCAGGCGGCACGTCCCCGGTCACCCTCGCGGGTTCGATCCTGGCGGCCAATGCGGAAATTCTCAGCGGCATCGTGATCGCCCAACTGTTGGAGGAAGCGCGTCCGTGTATCTACAATCTGGGTTTCGCGCACGTCTTGGACATGCGCACCACCGTGGCCCTGACCGGCTCCCCGGAACCGTGCCTGTTCGCGGTCAGCGGGGCGGAGATGGCAGCACATTACGATCTCCCATGCGCCTCATGGGTCAGCACGGACGCGACTGTAATCGATTCCCAAAGCGCGTATGAGAAGATGATGGGATTCCTCACGCACACCTCCGCCGGGGTCAATGCGATCTGGGGCATAGGCCAGATGGAGGCGCAACTCTCGCTCTCTCTGACCCAGGCGGTGCTCGACGATGAGATGCTCGGAATGGTGCATCGTTTCCTCCGGGGATTCGAGACGGACGCGGAGCATCTCGCCCTGGACGTAATCCGGGAGGTCGGATTTGACGGGGATTTCCTGAGCCACGATCACACCCTGGACCACTACCGCGAGGAGCTGAGCACCAGCGAACTGGCCAACCGGAATCGGCGCGGAACATGGGAACAGGACGGAAGGAAGAGCATCGAGCAGCGCGCTCAGGAGAAAGTGAAAAAACTCCTGGCAGTCGAAAAGGAATGTGTCACAGGGGACCAGAAGAGGGAACTTGGGAGGATTGAGAAAAGCTGGCGCAAAAAGTTGGGAGCCTTGTGAATCCGGGCCGCTTCACAGCTTCCCAGAGTCTGCTGATCCGCGGGAGGTCGCCCGTCCGGAAGGAACAAAGAAACCGCCCTGAGCTTCCTCCTCAAGGCGGTTTTTCCCGTCTCACCTTTCACGTGTTGCACCTTCCGGAAACAATTTCCCTCGTTTCTTCACCGAATCGCCAAGGGAAGACAGCGCATGAGAAGCGTCTTCTCTTGGACAAAGCTTTTGTCCCCTAACCTGTCTCCTGGGCGCACGGGGGGATACCTCGAATGGGCATCTCCTTTCTTGAACCAGAGACGGCTGGGAAAACCGCGCTACCTAGCGATGCGATGACTTGATCTGTCCCCAGGTGGCAGATCTTACGGCTATTCGAGCGTGCCCCATCGAAATGGTCTCTTCCTGGGTCCAACCGGCGGTAAGCATTGAAGCATTGGTAAACACAATTTCAGGGGTGAGTGGATCAAATGAAAACGTCACAGTGAAACTAATCCAAACCCGATTCGGAAGAAAAGATTCCGTAATCGTGATTGTAACAGAATCGCCGGTTAGGATATACGTTCCTCGTTCTGCGGTAAATCCAACATCCTGACGAAACGAATAGAACGAACCCCCTTCCAACTGAATACCAATAATTGCTGAGTACTCTGCTTTCTGTTCCGGGGGATAGATCTCCCACCATCCCTCGAACGGTTCAGGATCGTCATAGTCCCTATCATAAAAGGTAACCTGCTCTTCGCCAGCATAGCCAAAGGTCAACTCCAGAGCGTTTGTAAACGTAATATAACCTCCAGATCGTGAGACAGTTACGGTGAACGTAATCCCAATCCGATCGGCAATATCGGATCCGGTAATATCTATGATGACCGAATCTCCTGAAACGGTGTATACACCCCGTTCACAGATAGTTTTCAGGGTATCTTCTCCAGGGGTAAAGTATCTATCCTGACCGGCCCCTTTCCGCTCAACAAAATCCTGATCGTAACACTCAGAGCCAAACGAGCCAGTTGTCGAGAATCTTAAAATGAAAGCCTCTGCTTTATAAGGTAATTCAGAGAAGAACTACAATCCCTCTACTCCACTATCTTCTGCGAATACCAGACCGCTCAATCCCATCGCGACAACCAACAGCACAGCAAGCATTGAGACGATTCCTCTCATAGTACACCTCCCTTTCGTGATCCAGAGACGGTTGAGAAAACCGCACCCTCTACTGATGCGATGACTTGATCTTGCCCCACGAGTTTGCCCTTACTTGAGACTCGCCTTCACCGCACCCCAGGACGTGGGTGCCACCGCCACAGGTACATCATAGAGCGGATTGCCCACGAGGTAAGCATCGTTCAAGTAATCGGCACTCGTACCGGGGTATGTGAGGTACTCGGGACCCGCAGTTCCGATCTGGGTATCCCTAGTGCCCAACTTCACATCGCAATCATCCCACCAGATGGCCAACCCTATAGGCACCCCAGCCTCGTAGGTTGCCATAGCGTCGTGCATCCTGGACTCCCCAACGGAAAGCCCAACTTCGTCCCAAAGGGCCAGCTTGAACTCATACGCATAGGTCACATCCGTCGTGCCGGCGGGATAGTCAGTCACGGCGTAAAAAAACTCCGGGCTTGTTATCCACGCAGCTTCGTCCGAAGCCCAGATGTGGCACACGGTATCGTCATCATTCCCACCGGGCCCCATGGCAACGCCCTGCTTAAGCCGTACGCCGAACATCTGGGCGTACTCAGCGTCCAAGTCGCCCCACCTGTAGTTCCCGCCGATGTTGCCGGCATCCGTCATAATTTCGAGGTTGTCCTCCGTCCAGCAATTGCCGTTGGTGGGACGACCGACCTGCAGGACGTCGTCGGTCACCCGGCTGTACCCATAGAGCATATTGTCGGTACTCCAACCGAGGTACAGGACAGCGGAAAAGTCCTCCGGTCCGGAAAGCTCGGAACCCCCCACCAGCCCGAAGTAATCGGGATCATCCACAGATGAGAGCATATAAGCCTGAGGATACACCGCAGGGTCCTCCCAATCAATACCCAACCCATCAATGGTGATGAGTGCTGGGTTGATGTAAGGAATGGTGAGATCCGGACGAGTGACCTGGGCATACACGGCGCCGGCCAACACACATATCATCAACACACCTATCGCCAAAATGATTCCTCTCATAGTACACCTCCGTTGTGTATTGGATGCTGCAAAAAAGAACCTCCCGCAGGTTGGTGAGCGTTTGGCCAAACGTTCGCCTGAATTATGCGCCGGAGATTCGCTGGGAAACCTGTGGGAGGTTCAGGAGCCCTGTTTCCCATCCATCATACCCCGAAATGCAAAAACTCCGGTCAAGGCCCATCCCGCGCCCACATACCGGAGTTGTACGACAAACGAAGAAAGGCTTAAGTTGCGGATAGATAGAAGTTGTCGCATGACTCCTCCTTCATCTTCCCCTGTACCCGAATCCTCTCCCTTATCCAATTGCCATCAATATATGCAGAATCTCCCAAAAAGTCAAACTGTTTTTTAGGCATTCCCCCCTCACAGCTCGGACGAAATGCGATGCTCCCACCTCTCCCCGACACTCGAACTGAACATCCCCCAAAACATCAAAGCCCCCTCCCAAGACGAAGGGAGCCACGCAAAGACCTCCCGCAGGTTGGCATTGCTGGAGGTTTCCCGCCTCGAAGAAACACAAGAAAACCGCCCTGAGCTTCCTCCTCAGGGCGGTTTTTCCCTTTTCACGTTCCACGCTTCACGTTTTGCACTTTGCGTTCTTCGCGTTCACGTTTCAGTCTTCACTTCTCATTTCTCTCTTCTGGCACGCAGCACCGACAGCCCAGCACCATCGGTACCGAACCATATCCTCCCATCCGGCCCCTGAACGATGGACCGCACGCCCTCGCTACCGATCCCTGAGACCCACTCCCGGCCATCGAAACGGCTCAGGCCATTGTTCCTTGTGGCCACCCAGGCGAATCCTTCGCTGTCCGCCATCAATGCCTGCACATCCAATCCAGGCAGACCGTCCTGTTCCCCAAAGTGGCTCCACGTCTCTCCGTCAAAGCGGCTCACTCCGTTCCCATCCGTGGCAATCCAGATGGTCCCCGCCGGATCGGTCGCAATCAGGTTGACCTGGTTGCTGAGCAACCCCTCTTCGGTGGTGTAGTGCGTCCACGTTTCCCCATCGAAGCGATTCACGCCACCCCCCCGGGTAGCCATCCAGATGGTCCCGGAGGCATCTTCGGCAAGATCGGTCACATTGTTGCTGCTCAGCCCGTCGCTCTCAGTGTAGGTCTTCCACCCCTTTCCGTCGTATACGGTGACGCCCTTCCCCTTCGCCGAATCCCAGTCCCTGGTCCACACCGAGCTCCACACCCTTCCCAGGTGATCCACGGTCACAAATCCAGTGCTCCCATCCAGATGGGGGATGCCTTTCTTCCCATCGTACCGGGAGAGGCCGTCGCGACTCGCGATCCATGCCCCGCCCTCCAGATCCACTGCCAGGTCCCGAATGCCCCACATGGAGAAACTCTCATCCGCCTCGAACGCCCGCCAGCCTTCCCCGTCAAAGGTGCACAAACCTCCCGCCAGCACCCACGGAAGGCCGCCCTTATCGAAGGCGATCGATCTGACCTGGTTTCCGGAGAGACCATCCTCAGTGGTCAGGGCCGTCCATGTGCCCCAATCCGACCGGTCGTCCCGATCCCCCACATTGAGCCATTCGTTGATCTGAAAGGTCACCACTTCCTTGACATCCACGCTGGCCGTCTCCGCCTGCGTCTCGGGAATATCGAACTTGAGCCCCATTACCCGGTTCCCGTCATAGCGGGGGTCGGTTTCGGGCTCACAAATATTCACGCTGAAGTCGAATCCGCCCCGAGACTGCTTCGCCTGCACCAACAGCGTGTTGCGCCCCTCGGTCACGGGAAGCTCCTTGCGGTCATTGGGCAGCTTATGACGCCGCACCCCCTGGTAATCATACACTTCCGATCCGTTGATCCAGACCTTCAAGTCCTCCCCGGATCCGATCCAAAGTTCGGCAGTCTGTGATCTGGGGGCCACGAACTCCGTGTACGCATACACCAGGCAGTTGACCGGATCCTTGTAGTAGGTGTCCAAGTCAATCCGGTCATCGTGGAAATACACCGGTTTGCTCCAACCGTCCTGATCCGGCACCACCTGAAGCGCCTGAGGATCGGGCAACATACTTTCCTTCTCCGATATCCCGAAGGGACCGCTCAGCACCCACGTGCGCGCGCCCTGGCCGTAATGTCCCTGCTCACCCCATTTCCCAGTGCCCACCGGGCACTTCTCGAAACGGCGGGCCACCTGGTCAATGGTATTCCCATTCACCTTGATGTACGCCATGTCGGATTTTCCCAGCCCTTTGGTGGCTGCCAAGGTCAGGTACTCGATGTCATCCGGGTTGAATCCGATCAGTCGGGCCGAGACCGCGTCCGCTGCCACGATGTCCGCGCTGGCCACAATCATGTTCATCCGCACGGGCCGGCCGCCGCCGTATTCGTCGGTCTTGCGCCGCTCCATACACATGAGGGCATCCACCACCACAAAATCCACACCGGACAGGGAGGTGAGATCCACGATGGTCTCATCCAAGATCGCCGGCGTATGCGCAAGTCCCGGGTTTCCGCTGCCCGGGGGAAAGCCCATGTTCTTGGACCACCCGTAGATCATGCCCGGAGCAATGCCCACAAAGTTCTTCATCGCATTGGTCATCCCCACCCCATCGTGAATTTTGAGCACCGGGACGGAAATCAGCACGTCGCATTCCAGCACCGTGGCCGGGATGAAATACTTCTCGCGCGCATACCACTGGTCTGGAACACTCACCTCGATGGCCTCATCGAAGTTTAGATCCACGATGTCGAGCTGAATGCCGGCAAGGGCCTCATCCTTCAAAAGGGCCCGGTACCCGGCCACCTCAAAGCCATCTCCCAGATTGGACTGGGGGATCCTCGCCTGGATGTCGGCGTGGTCGGCGGTGATCCACTCCCCGTTGCCCTCGGCAATGGTGATCCGCGCCTCCGGAGCGATCGCATGCACGATCTTCACCAGCGCCTTGATCACCCGAACATCGGTGATCACGCCCGATCCGCTGGGCTTTAGTTCCACGACGTTCGCCTTGAGCACCACCCAGTCCGTGCCCGGCTCAATGATCGTGTGCAGCCCGCCGGCCTCGGTGATCGCGTAACGGACCATGGCCTCCACCTGCGCCTCGGTCAGCGCCGAGTCCGGGGATGCCGGTTCTCCCAACTGCGCGAAGTCGGAGCGAATCACGCCAACCACGGATTGGTCCGGCTTGGTGGCTGCCGAGACCGCATCTACTATGCCATACCCGGCGCCCGTATGCTCCTCCGGAGACTTTGCCATATCCAACACGACCATCAGAACCAAGCCCACCCCAACCAGCCCCCACGATATGTGCTTCCTGGCACATTTGCTCATGGTGCGCTCTCTTTCTTTTACGCTCTCATTCCAGTGATACCGGCGCTCCCTGCCGGTCCATCGAACGTTGACATGCATCCAGCACCCGAAGTACGCGCAGACCGTCTCGTCCGTCGCTTCTCGGGGGAATGCGCGTTTGTACACTGGCGACGAAATGCTCGCACTCCGCGCGCAACGGCTCTGTCATGGCGATCCTCGGAATCAGCACATCGCCCCAGCGCAGAGAGAGCGATTCCCCGTAGGTGCTGTAGTCGCCGCTCTGTTCCACGCCCTTATCGTAAACCCGGATACTCTCCCCGGTGGCCATATCGTCGAACACGGCCATCTTTCGGCTGCCCACCAGCGTGAGTTTTCGGATCTTGTGGGGATCCAGCCAACTCACGTGAATGTGCGCCATTGCGCCTCCCTCAAAATGAAGAATGGCAAAGGCCACGTCCGGGACGCCGTCCTGAAGATAGGACTGGCCCACGGCAGTCACCCGGACCGGCTCCTTTCCCATCAGAAAAAGCACCATCGACACATCGTGCGGCGCAAGGCTCCACAGGGCGTTCTCGTCCTTGCGCACCTTTCCCAGATTCACGCGCTCGGAATACAGATAGTAGAGATCTCCCAGATCCCCCTGATCCACATAGTCCTTCAGTTGGAGCAGTGCGGAGTGATACTCCATCAAATGCCCGACCATCAGGATGCGCCCCCGCTCCTCAGCCAGGCGCACCAGGCGCTCCCCGTCCGCCACAGCGAGCACCATGGGCTTCTCCACGAACACGTCCTTGCCCGCCTCCAGAGCCTGAGCAGCCAACGCATAGTGCGTGACAGGCAACGTGGCAATGACCACCGCATCCACTTCCGGATCGGAGATGACCTCGTCGGGCACCGCGGTCGTCCGAATCGCAGGGAAATTTTGGCCGATCCCCACAAGCACGTCCGGATTGGCATCGCACGCCATCACCACCTGGCTGTCCCGAAGCCCGTCAAAATTCCGGAGCAGATTCCTGCCCCAGCTTCCCACCCCGATCTGCCCAATACGTATCATGGCCCTCCTCATCCGTTAGAGGATTTTTTTCCTATGCGTGTGCTCCTGACTTTTCTTTTGCTCTTGACGTTGCCTTTGCTTTTGCTTTTGCTTTTGCTTTTGTCTTTGTTTTTTTGCCTGTTACTTTGTTTTAGCCTTAACCTCAACCTGCTTTTTCTCCACCTGCCTTTTCCTTACCTTTCCCTTTCCCTGCCGCCCTACCCCTTCCCATACTGCTTCTCATAGTAAGCCGCAAAACTGCCATCCTTGATTTTACGCCACCACGATTCGTTCTTCACGTACCAATCGATCGTCTGATCGAGCGCCTCCTCGAACGAGTGTCGGGAGCGCCATCCCAATGCCTTTATCTTGTCGCAATTCAGGGAATACCGGCGGTCGTGCCCGGGACGATCGGCCACATGGTGGATCAGGCTTTCGGGCTTGCCGAGGCGCCTCAGAATATGGCGGGTCATGTCGATGTTCCGAGTCTCCACCCCCGTGCCCAGATTGTAAATCTGGCCCGGTTTTCCATTGTGCAGGACCAGATCGATCCCTTCGCAGTGGTCCTGGACATACTGGTAGTCCCGCATCTGCAGTCCATCCCCGTAGATGGGAAGGGGCAGGTCGTCTAGGGCGTTGGTGATGAAAAGGGGAACGACTTTCTCCGGGTATTGAAAGGGGCCGATGTTGTTGGATCCGCGCGTGATCGTGGCCGGCACGCCGAAGCTGACGAAGTATGCAGAGACCATGTGATCGCCGCCCGCCTTGCTCGCCGAATAGGGACTTCGCGGCTCCAATAAGTCCGTCTCCCTGGAGGAGCCTTCCATGACCGCGCCATAGAGTTCGTCGGTTGAAACCTGATGAAAGCGCTCCACGCCGTACCTTCTGGCCGCCTCAAGCAGCACGTAGGTGCCGTATACGTCCGTGTTGATAAATGCGCCGGGTTCCATCAACGAGCGGTCCACGTGGGTCTCGGCCGCAAAGTTGACGATCACGCTGATCCGGTGTTGCTCCATGACCCGATCCACCAACGCCGCATCGCAGATATCTCCATGGACAAACGCATAGCGCGGGTCCTTCTCCACGTCCCGCAGATTTTCGGGATTGCCCGCATAGGTCAACTTGTCGAGATTGACGATTCGATATTCGGGGTATTTCCCCAGCATCCCGCGTATAAAATTGCTTCCAATAAAACCGGCGCCGCCCGTGACCAACAGGGTTTTCATAGACGCTCCTTGCACGCTCAGTGGAAAAACCAAAAGAAACATCATGTTGAGGTTGAGAACGCCCCTCTAAACTTTCACTTTCGCTTTTGCCTTTGTCTTTGCCTTTACCTCTACCTTTGTCTTTTCCCTTACCCTCACCTCAGCCTTAACCTTATTCTTCCCTTGTCCTTCCAAAACACAAACACGCCGCAAAGGACCCATCCGTCCCGTGTCGATGCGGATAGGTTCTCACAAAATCTCCGAAGGGGGGTCCGATGCTCTTTGATGCCGGCTCCAAAACGAATTCCGGATGGCGCGACAGAAAATCTCCGACCACGCCCTCGTCCTCCTCCTCCTCCATCGTGCACGTGGAATATACGAGCCGCCCTCCGGGCCGGAGCGTTGAGGCCCCTTTCTCCAACAACTGCCCCTGGAGCGCGACCAGCTCCCCGATATCCTTTTCCTCCAAGCGCCACCGCGCATCCACTCTGCGAGCGAACACCCCCGTGCCCGAACACGGCGCATCCACCAGCACCCGATCGAATGCTCCGCCCTGATAGGCCAGCGCATCGATTGCCGCGGTCTGAACGATCTCAATCCCCAGCCTTCGAACATTTTGGACGATCCGATCCACCCGGCGAGGATGCCTGTCCAGGGCCACAATGGTTCCCACATTTCCCATCAGTTCCGCGAGGTGCGTCGTCTTGCCCCCTGGCGCCGCGCACAGATCCAATACTCGCTCCCCAGGTTGGGGATCCAGCAGCAGACCGGCCAATCCCGCACTCGGATCCTGCGCCTGAAACCAGCCCGATCTAAATACGTCCGTTTCAAAGAGCCCCTGCGCTTCGGGAATTTCCACAAAGCCCGGCGTCAACTCGCTCGGCACCCCGGAGAATCCCTCTTTCTCCAGACGTGCCAGGAAATCCTCCACCGTGCCCTTCAGGCGATTTACCCGGACGGATACCGGGCGTCGCCGGTTGTTCGCTGCGCATAGGAGCGCAGCCTCCTCCATCCCGAATCGTTCGATCCATCGCGTACAAAGCCAGCGGGGATGCGATCCCACGACACAAAGATAGCCCGCCGGATCCCGCTCCAGATCCGGATAAGCCATCCGATCCCGCTCCTGGGATACCTTTCTCAGCACCGCATTGACCAATCCAACCGTTCCCCGATGGCCGACCCGTTTGGCCAATTCCACCGACTCGTGCACGGCCGCCCGATCCGGCACGCCATCTGAAAAGAGGATTTGATAGGCCCCGAGGCGCAGCACGTTTCGAATCGGAAGGGGCAATCCTTCCAAATCCCCTTTCAGACAGAGAGAAAGTGCCCAGTCCAGCCGTCCGCGCCAGCGCATCGCCCCCAACGCCAACTCCCGGCAAAACGCACGATCCTTCAGGCTCAGCCCGGACAGGCCCTCCCGCAAGAGCTCATCCACATAGGCACCATCGGTCTCCACACGCCGGAAAATCTCCAAAGCAGCCGCACGAGCATTCATACACCTGAGTCCTTATCTCGCAATTGGGAATGATGCGCTACGAGGGCGAACACACTATTGCCCCAAGTCAGGCCAATTGCGAAAGAACCAGAAACCTGAAGGGGGGGGTGCTTGCGGGAGTGGATTCCTATGGGATTGCTTGGGTACTTCGTGGCTGAGGATGACGCAAAATGGGACATGTACTTACAGGCCAATAGGTTTCTTGTCCGTTGGTACACTCTTTCAAGACGTTCAAGATAGAACAACCAAGGAAGGATGAAGGTTCCCTCTGCCGGTCGATCTGTGCTGTGAATCTGTTCTGGGCCGCCTCCTTCATCCCTCCCAACTCCGTGATTGTCGCACAGATTTCGTTCGCCGATTCTTCCCAATCGCTGATGATCCTTCCCCCACTATCCCAACAGATCGGTCATGAATTGATCGCCGATCTCAAAGGCCTCCCGCCAAGAACACTTTCTAAGAAACTTGATCGCGATCACCCCGCCAAACATGATCAACGCCGTCAACATCATCAATCTCAAGATGGTCTTCATGGCTCCCCTCTCCTCTTCTGATACCCGGCAATGAGAAATCCCACACCCACCATGCCGAATCGTTTTGGGGGTGCGTGAGGCCGCTGCTCATTCCTCCGACTACGATCTTAATGCCTCCAGTTCCCCATAGAAACCCGGAAAGGAGATATCCGCCCACTGGGCATTTTCGATCACCGTCTCCCCTTCGGCGACCAAGGCCGCCACAGAGAAGACCATCGCAATCCGGTGATCCCCGAAACTGTCCACCCGTGCTCCTTTTAGGGGATGGCCCCCCTCGATCACCAATCCGTCCTGCATCTCGCCCACTTTCGCGCCCATCTTCCGGAGATTCTCCACCACCGCATGTATGCGATCCGTCTCCTTCTTGCGCAACTCCTGGGCATCCCGGATCACCACTTCACCGGGCACCTGCGTCGCGGCCACCGCGAGCAACGGGAGTTCGTCGATCAGGTTCGGGATCAGTGCGCCTCCAAGCCGAATCCGCCGGAGCTCGGAACTGCGCACGACCAGATTCCCGAAAGGCTCTCCGCCGCTCTCTCCCAGAGCCTCTATCTCAATGTGGGCACCCATCCGGGTCAGCACCTCAACAATCCCCTTCCGCGTAGGATTCAGGCCCACGCCCTCGATGCGCACATTCGAATCCGGTACCATCGTGGCGGCCACGAGAAAGAAGGCCGCTGCCGATATGTCCCCGGGAACGCGCATCTCCTGTCCCTCCAACTTCGAGCAGCCCAATATGCCCACCTCGAACGCGGTCGCTTCGGAGGTTCCCTCCAACTGCTTCAGCCGACGTTCGACCTCCGCGTCCTGGCCTTCGCCTGAAACTTCCTCCCGCACCCGTTTCTGAGCGACCTGGGCGCCAAAAGCCGCCAGCATCCGTTCGGTATGATCTCTGGACGCGGCCTCCTCAATCACCGTGGTCCAACCGTCGGCATAGAGACCGGCCAGGAGCACACACGATTTTACCTGGGCGCTCGCCACAGGCATCTGGTAGGCGATCGGCCGCAGCCGCCCCCCCCGAATCGTCAGAGGGGGGTATTCGTCCTCCACGCCGGATATGTCCGCTCCCATCAGTCGAAGCGGCTCGATAATCCGCTTCATGGGGCGCCGGTTCAGGTACCTGTCCCCTCCGATCACGGTCAGGAAATCCTGGCCCGCCAGAATGCCCGATAGCAGCCGAATCATCGTTCCCGCATTGCCGGCGTCCAGCGCCTCCGAGGTCGCCCTCAGTCCCCCAAGACCCCGACCATGGACGCGGATCCTCCCGTCCACCTTCTCGATCTCGACCCCCAGCGCTTGCATCCCCTTGAGTGTCTGCCAACAATCCGCGCCGGACGAAAATCCTTCGATCTCGGTCACGCCCTCCGAGATGGCCCCGAGCAATACAGCTCGATGCGAGATGGACTTATCTCCCGGAACCCGAATCACGCCCTTCAGCGGGGTTCTTGCGGGATGCACTACATAATCCATACGATCCTCTCCGGGGAACGTCACCAGTCAAAATCCAGTCCCAATTCTCATCCCGCCAAACGGCAGGTAACTTGCACATTCGGGCTTTTGACCAGGCCATTCCGATCTGATCCATTTGGTATCCACTGACTTTTCATCCGCTCTGGAGCTCCTGCAGGAAGACAATCCGGCCAAACGCCTGCAGCCATTTCGTTGCGAAAGGAACCAGGGAAACCCACGGGGTCTCTCCGGGCTGAGAAAGTGGGTACCCTTGGGTTGTTTCTGCGCTTTCAGGAGGGTTACAAAATACCACCTTTTGCAGAATTTAGCAAGTATTATCTGCACCCGATCCCCCTGCCTGCCCACGTGACTTTGCAGAGACCGCACTGACCGACCCCGGGCAAACCCGCGAGGAGGCATTTGCTGCTCCGACTGTCTCGGGCGGACGAGCGGGCTCATTCCCCTTCCTCCCTTCACGGGCCATGCTCTCAGCCATGCGTTTCCGCTCCCGTCCGGGAGGGATCGCCTAGCCGGGCTTTGATCTCCTGGGCCAGTTTCTCCCCGATCCGGCTCACAAGAGCGATTTGTTCTGTCTCCGCGGCCGCGATCCGCTTTACCGATCCAAAATGCTTCAGGAGCGCTGTCTTTCGAGCCCGTCCAATGCCGGGAATGCCGTCCAGCTCGGATACAAGCGTGCGATCCGCTCTCAGTTTCCGATGATAGGCGACCGCAAACCGGTGCGCCTCGTCCCGGATCTGCTGCAACAGTTTGAGCGAGGAGGATACTTTCGGAATCATCTGCGCCTCCGGAATCCCCGGCACGAACACCTCCTCCAGCCGTTTGGCCAGGCCGATGACCGGTTGATCCCGGATGTTCAGCTTCTCCAAGGCCTCCACGGCACTGGAGAGTTGTCCCTTGCCGCCATCCACCAGGAGCAGATCGGGGAAGGCAGCACTCTCCTCCCGAAGTCGCCCAAAGCGCCGGGTGACCACCTCCCGCATCATCGCATAATCATCTGCGCCCGCCACGCTTCGAATCTTAAACCTCCGGTATTCCGATTTTTTGGCTCGGCCGTCCACGAAACACACGAGGGATCCCACGGCATCCGCTCCCTGGATATTCGAGATGTCCACTGCCTCGATCCGGCGGGGGGGGCTGCCCAAATGAAGATCCCGTGCCAGCGCCACAACAGAGTGGGCCATGTGATCTTTGAGCCTCTCCCGTTTGAACCGGCGCTCCACCATCATCGCCTCCGCGTTCGTCCGAGCCATCTCCAGAAGCTTGGCCTTGTCTCCCCGCTGCGGGGTCTTCAGGACCACCTTTCCTCCTCGTTTCTCCGTAAGCCAGTCCGCAACTAACGGTCCATCCGGGATGGGGCAGGACATATGAATCTCCCCAGGAATCGTCACTGCTTCCACGTAAAACTGCGTGAGGAAGGCGGATATGATTTCCTCGGAGGCAGCCCCCATCGTGCCGCCGAGGGTGTAGGTTTTCTTGTCCAGAAGCTTGCCCTCCCGGATCTCCAGAACCACCCCGCACGCCTCGTCGTCCTCCTGCGCCACCGCCAGAACATCCCAGTCCTCCATTCGGCTTGAGGCCACGCGCTGCCGTGCGGTCGTGCGCTCCAGATCCCGAAGGCGGTCCCGAATTTCCGCAGCCTGCTCAAATTTTTCTAGTCGGGCCTCCTCCTCCATTTTCTCCCGGAGCACCTTTTTCAGCGCATCGCTTCGGCCCGAGAGAAGCAGGACCACCTGACGGATCATCAGGGCGTAGGCTTCCTGACTCACCAGGTTCTGACAAGGCCCCTGGCACCGCCTGACGTGATAGTTCAGGCATACGCGCGCCGGCCTCCGGCCGGGCAGCTGAAAGGCACAGTCGCGCACCGGGAAAAGACGCCGCACGGTCTGCAGGGTATTGCGCATAGCCCGCACGTCCGTATAGGGCCCAAAATAGTTACCCCCATCCCGCGTCACAGTCCGGACGACGGTCAGGCGGGGATAAGGCTCAGCAGTAATCTTCAGGAAAGGGTATTTCTTGTCGTCCTTGAGATTGATATTGTAACGCGGGTTGTGCTCTTTGATCAGGTGTGCCTCCAACACCAGTGCCTCCCGCTCTGTATCCGTCACAATGGTGTCAAAAGTGGCGATCCTGGCCAGCAGGGCCTGCAGCTTCGGCTGCCCATCGTAGCCCGCTTGCTGAAAATAGGAGCGCACCCGGTTCCGAAGCACCTTCGCCTTCCCCACGTAAAGGATCACCCCTTGTTCGTTCTTCATCAGATACACACCGGGTTTTGAGGGAAGCGTCATCAATTTGAGGGTCAGCTCCTCGTTCTTCATGGGCTTGCTCTCCGCAGGACCTTTTTTGACAAACGCGAGGGGGAGGTGAGTATCGGCGAGAAAACAGGATACGCAAAATATACTGCTTCTCAAGCGGGTTGTCAAGTCGAAGATCGCAGCCAAAACAAACGTTCGGGCAACGCCTTTTTTCCTTGACAGAAATGGCTTCTATGGTTATATTAGCGGCTCTCTTTCGTCGTTTCAGGGGAAGAGAGCGATTCTTTTGGGCTGCTTTTTGCGGGAGTAGTTCAGTGGTGGAACGCAAGCTTCCCAAGCTTGATGTCGCGGGTTCGATCCCCGTCTCCCGCTCCATAGCACGGATGAAAAGCCGTTTGTTTTCGAAACGGCTTTTTTTCATGGATCTGGCTCTTACATCGGATGCCCGTCTGACAGCCGATTTTCCGAAATCCTCTTTTCATGTTGACCGGGAGGAAAGAACGCCATTGGGGACGAAGGTGATTCTTTATCTGGCTCACCGCAAAACGGTCAAGGACAAGGTTTTCGGCCAGGCCCCAACCCGATCTTTTCCGACAAGGGACCGGGAATAAGAAGATCCACCAAGGAGCTCTAAGAACACCGAAAGAACCGCCACAGAGGCGCCATGAAAACCAAGGGATCGCACCCACTCCACAGACTTCCGGCCGTCAGACCACTCGGGCGATCTGCAAAATGCGCGGGGGCCCCGCTTCTCCTGGGCGGTAAGGCAGTCGGCGGTCTCATGTTGTTGACCTGTCTCCTCGGATTCTCGGGCCGCATCCGGGCCGCGAACGACCTGTCCGAATGCGGGCATGCTCCCGGAAAAGCGCTGCAGATTTCCACTATGTCCACCCAGGGCACGCATCATGTGGTCGCCCTCTTTGCCAAGTTCAGGGACGAAGCGCCCGGCGTGGTTCTCGCCCCCGATTATTGTCGCAATCTGTTTGATCCGGAGGTGACAGGCAGTTTCAGCCATTTCTACGACACGATGTCTCGCGGTATGCTGGCCATCGATGGGGATTGTCTGGAGAACATGTATACGTCCGAAAGTCCGGCGTCGGGCTATGAAGCAGCCGAAGGCCAAAACGTGTATGGAAAGTTCAACAAAGAGATCCTTCAGAAAGCCGATCAGGACATCGATTTCGGCCGTTTCGACAACAACGGTCCCGACGGCATTCCCAACTCCGGGGACGACGACGGGTTCGTGGATTTTGTCTTCATCAATCTTCTGAGCGTCCCTGAGGAGTTTATCCGACAGAACGCGACCGGCATCGTCTCCATGGGGCTTTCCGAACCTTTCCGGACCAATGATGTCGGAGGGCAGCTCGGACACATCTACATTTCGGGCGGCTCCACCCAAAAGGCCAGCAACTTCCAGTACGCGGTGGGCCTGATGGCACACGAATACGGGCACGCCCTGGGACTGCCCGATCTCTATGACACCTTCTATCTTGGCGAGTCCGATCAGCCCATTGTCGACGACAGCGCAGGAATCGGACGGTGGGGATTGATGGGACGGGGATCGCTCGGATGGGACGGAATCCTGAGTCCCTTCTGCGCCTATAGTCTGGCGAAACTCGGCTGGGTGGAGGTCATCGAAATCTCCGGAGATGCCCTTGGCGTTCAAATCGGAGAAATCGGCGCGGCGGGCAAGATCTACCAGGTTCCCATAGCGGAAGACGAATACTTTCTGCTCGAACACCGCAGGGCCTCCGGGCGTGCTTACGACTGGGACCAGCCTGCCGACGGCCTCCTGGTCTGGCACATTGACGAGGGTGGAAACAACGCGGACGAACATCACAAACAGGTGGACCTGGAGTGCGCAGACGGTCTTTTCTCCGACAAGGGCTATCCGGCCGGAATCGTTCCGGACCCGAGCGCCGGGATGGACAACATGGACTTCTGGTCCCACGGTGATGCCTACCAGAACCTTCACGCGGGCAATGAAGGGGACGCCACCGACGTGTTCGATGGAATTGGTTACACGGCCTTCTCCCACGACACCAACCCCAACAGCAACGGATACAGCCCCTCCTTCCCCGGGACGGGCCAGACACAGAGAACCGGCATCAGCATCACGAACATCCATCCGCGCGGCGGGAACATGGTGGCCGATTTTGCCTTGAACCACTGGGAAGGCTCCCTCGTCGGGCACACGGTCTGGTCGGACACGGTCCGGGTTTTCGGGGATGTGATCGTGGAGGCGGGAGCGATTCTGGAGCTTGATCCGGGAACTCTGGTGCTGTTTCAACCTACCGACAAACTGGCTGGGGGTATGGACCCCGATCGGATCGAGTGGATCGTTCGAGGAACGCTGCGCATTAGGGAAAATCGTCTTTCTCCAGTAGCGCTTCTTGCTCCGTCCGAGGTGGACGCCTCGTGGTGTGGCATCCGAGTGGAAGGAGACTCTGCCCGGGTGCAAATTGAGAGCGCCACGCTGACCGGAAGTCTCTACGGAATATTTGGGAGGCAAGCGCACGCAGATATTGCCCTGAAAAACGTTGGAATCCATGACAACGCATACGACGCCATCCACCTGGAGGAATGGGACGGAAAAGTGGCGTTGGCGAATACCTGGCTTTCCCGTTGCGGAGGATCCGGGATCACTCTTTCCGGAAATGGAACCCTTTCGTTGACCCAATCCTGGGTGGGAAATATGGGGGGAGCGGGTATCCATCTGGAAGGGCTGACATTGGATGTGTTTTCTTCGAGCATATACGGTAACGCGGGAGATGGAATCCATCTTCTGAACTGGGAAGGGAAATCGGAGATCAGAAGCTGCTCCTTGAGAAACAACATCGGCACAGGCCTGCGCGCAGTAGGAGGCGAGGTACTGAAGGTGACCGCGTTGATCGCAGAGGAAAATACGGAAGGAAATATCCGGATCGAGGATACGTTTCTCGAATGCAACGGGGCCGTTCTCTCCGGAACAGGCAGGAGCGGAGACATCGGCATGAGAGCGCTTCGGATTTCGGGAAGCGTGACAGGGACGATTTTCGAGAACCACGGTACCGCGGTCTGGGCTTCGTCCTCTCCCCTGACTTTTTCGGGTAATACCCTCCGAAATAACGTGAGCACACTCTTGTGCGATGCAGGTCCTCCTCCCGTTTTCTCTCCCCTCAATATACTGTGGGGGAATCTTCACAGCGTGCGCAACACCTCACCGGAGTGGCTTCGGGCAGAAAACAACTGGTGGGGAACCCCGGACGCATCGGAGATTCAGACGCAAATCGAGGGATCCGTCCGATGGCGTCCTTTCCTTTTGTCCGACCCAACGGGGAACGATACTTTTGTGCTGGAGCCCAATTACCCCAATCCCTTTCATGCGGCTACCGTCCTTCCCTTTCAGGTCCCGGTGGATCGGGCATTGTTCGGCGACCAGGCTCACGTGTCCGTCACGATCTACGCAGGTTCGGGACAACGGATCCGGACGCTCTTGGATCGCCCTGTGGACCCGGGATACCACGCCCCAGTCTGGGATGGAAGGGACGAACAGGGCCATCGAACGGGAAGCGGAATGTATGTGTACAGGGTGGTTCTGCACAACCGGGAGGGAGGGGAGGTGGCCACGCTCAGCGCCAGGATGGTGCAGATCAGGTGAGCGGGGCTTCCTCAGACCAGAAAGAACGGATTGAGGAAGTACCCGGAATCTCCCGTCACGCGGACCCGTCGAGGAGGTTCGCAAATGGCATCCAATGGCCTCAAGTTTCGAACCACTGACTCCTTGGGGGAGTTTTCGGCGTTTCTGGAGACAGGCGAATCCCCACAGAAAAGGCTTGACAGAGCAGCTGGATGTCCGTATTTTTGTGGCATGGAATTCCATGCCCTGCGGCCCCTTGGAGGGCTGCACGCCTTCGGCGGTCCCGAATCTCTCGATGGGTTCGATCGGTCGCTGCAGGATGATATTCTGGGACCAGAAAAAACTCCCGACAAGAGTTTCAGATGCCCCGATCCGAGAGTCAGATCTGGCTCACACCAAGCTCGACGGCGCCTCATTTTTTCGCTGAACTTGGGCATCGGGCATTTCTCGGGCATTCGGGCTCTCCGATCCACCATGGGCCCCATCTCTATCATGCCCCATCAGGATAATCGCACCAGACGGGCGGTTGGTCGGGTGCCCCCTTGCCCGTCACCGGGAGATGTGCCATGAAGCTGACCTGCGGAACAGCGGATTTTTCGGAGGAGACTTTACTGTTTGCGCAGCAGCTCGGCGCAACGCATCTGATGGTGCCTTTGGGGCAGTTTATGGACGCCCGCCAGCGAGGCCCGGTGCAGCGTCCAAAGTTCTCGAAGGCGAAAGAGCGCGTGGCCGCATACGACCTTCGGATCGGAGTGGGTCTGCTTCCTCAGGGCGCAGGCACGCAGCATTGGAATATCCGCCTTGGGGACCGGAGCGAAAGCAGGAGATCGAGGACGTGTGCCGATCCATTGAGATCCTCGGTGGGGAGGGGCTGCCGGTGGTGGAATACGTGTTCAATCTGGCGGCGGTCTTTGGATCGCAGACCAGACCCCTGGCACGAGGTGGGGCGATGACCCGTTATTTCGATTACGATCAGGCCAGGCAGGCTCCCGCGGAGCCGGGATTCGCGGCGAACGAGGAGGAGGTCTGGGAGCGGATCACGTATTTCCTGGAGCGCGTGGTGCCCGCGGCGGAAAAGGCCGGCGTAAAGCTGGCGTGTCATCACGACGATCCACCGGTGCCTTCGCTGTGCGGCGAGACCCGGGTGTTGGGGAGCGTGGCGGGGATGAAGCGTTTGATTGAGACCGTGCCGAGCGAGGCGAATGGGCTGAATTTCTGTCAGGGCACGGTGGCCGAGATGGGAGTGGACGTCATCGAGACCATCCGGTATTTTGGCTCGAGAGGAAAGATCCATCACGTGCATTTTCGCAATGTGAAGGGCAGCCTGCCCCGCTTCCACGAAACCTTCATAGACGATGGCGACGTGGACATGGCAGAGGCGATGCGCACCTATAAGGAGGTCGGATATACGGGAACGATAATGCTCGATCATACCCCCACGGTGACGGGCGACAGTGCCTGGGGACACCGGGGGCGCGCCTTCGCGTTGGGCTATATGAAGGCATTGATGAAAGTGGAAGGCGTCCTGGAGGAGTAATCTTCGCTTCCCCTGGATGTCAAACCATATTCCCCGAACGGAGCGCAAAGAGCGAGAAGACTCACGGAGCCCGATGTTCCGGACCTGCACGCCCCCTGCCCATAGAGTCTGCTGCGGCTTTGCTGTAAGCATCTGCCAGTATCTGTTTTTCGGAGGACCCCAGAATGACAAACCCGTTGACGTACACCCAGCGCACCCAGGCGCTGATCGCGACGAAACTCAAAAATACCCACGACAAACAGGAATTGGGGCCGATGGACTACGATGACCACGGCTCGGTCCGGTTGCCCGAGGAACTGTCGTATGCTCCCAGACCCAATCATCCGAGCGGCGGATCATTTGGCCCCAAATCCGTCGGAGAGAATTTCGGCGCTTTGCTCCGCGCACTCCCCGTCTATGTGGATCCGGTCAGTTCGCAATTGGGCGCATGGTTTTACAATCCCCCGCTCAATCCCGCCATGTATCGCAGGGAGCCCTTCTGGCCGACCGATCCGGAGTTCGACTTCTCCCATCTTAAAGGTGACATCGAACGGTATAACATCATCTCCGGCATCGGTGGCGGACAGCATTTCTGTCCGGATCTGCAAATTCTATTCGATCTCGGCTGGGGCGGCATCGGCGAGAAGATCCGCAAATACCGGAAGAGAAACCCCGAATCTTCGGACTTCTACGACGGAGAAGAGAGCACCTTGGAGGGGATCCAGAGCTGGATGGGCCATCACGTGGAAAAAGCCCGGGAAATGGCCGGAAGCGAGACGGATCCCCAGCTTCGGGAGAACCTTCTGCAGATGGCAGACATGAACGAATACCTGATCTCCGGCCCGCCGCGCACCTTTCAGGAGGCCTGCCAGCTCGTGGCCTGGGTGGCGGTGGTCACCCGGATGTTCAACGGCGCCGGGGCGATGGGGCAGTTGGATGTACTGCTCTATCCGTTTTACGCGCAGGATGTGGCTGCGGGCATCCTGGACGACGAGGCGGCCATCTTTCATCTCATCTGCATGCTGCTCATCGACACGCAGTATTACCAGATCGGCGGCCCGGATGAGCATGGCATGGACCGCACCAATCCCGTCTCCTATCTGCTGCTCGAGGCGGCTCATCGCCTGAAAATCCCGTCCAACATCACCGTCCGAGTCTGGGAGGGTCTCGATCCGGTGCTGTTCGACCGGGCCGTCACCTATTTGTTCGACGACAAGGTGGGCAGTCCCAGATTTATGGGGGAAAAGGGCCTCACCGAGGGATTCATGAGAAACGGATACCCGCTCGAACTCGCGCGGGAAAGGGTGGCCTGCGGATGCAACTGGTGCGCGATCCCCGGTGTGGAATACACCCTCAACGACATTGTCAAGATCAATGTGGCCAAGGTATTCGACGTGGCGTTCAGGGACCTGATGGCCGATCCAAGCAAAGAGAAAGACGTTGGTCAGGTGTGGGCCTCTTTCGAAAAGCACATGCGCCGGGCCATCGAAGTCACCAAACGGAGCATCGACTTCCACATGGCGCATCAGAAGGATGTGACTCCGGAGTTGCCGCTCAATTTACTGTGCCACGGCCCCATTGAGCGCGGGCGGGACATCTCCGATGGCGGGGTGGACTACTACAATATGGCCATTGATCTGTCTGCCTTGGCCACCGTAGCAGATTCGCTGGCCGCCATCGAGCAGCGGGTTGACCAAGAGAAAAAGTTGGGCTATGAGGAGCTTCTCGGCCATCTCGACCGCGATTGGGAGGGCGCGGAGAACGTTCGGTTGATGATGAAGAACATCTCGCGTTTCGGATGCGGCGGCTCACGCGGTGATCATTACGCAGAGCAAGTTTCCAGGCGGTTCACCGAAATCGTCAAGGAAGGGCCTACGCCGGACGGACTGAACTGCATCCCGGGCATTTTCTCGTGGGCCAGCACCATCCCCATGGGCCAGGCCGTGGGCGCCACTCCCAATGGCAGACACGCCGGAGCGCCCATTTCGCACGGGGCCAGCCCCGATCCCGGGTTCGCCCGGGGGAACTCCGGAGCGGCTACGGCCATGTCCAATGCGGTGACTGCCGTCCAGTGCGGTTATGGCAACACCGTGCCCCTGCAGCTCGATATGGATCCGGGACTGGGGCGCGACGAAGGGGGGCTTGCGGCCGTAAAAGCGCTCATCCAAAGCCACTTTGACCAGGGCGGCACGTTGATCAACATGAACGTCCTCAACAGGGAGCAGATTTTGGAGGCCCACGAAAACCCGTCGCTCTTTCCCGATCTCGTCGTCCGCGTCACCGGTTTCAGCGCTTACTTCTCCAGTCTGTCCAAGGAATTCCGTCAATTGGTCGTGGATCGGATTGTTCAGGAGGGTTGATCCAGTTTGGGTGTGAGACCGTTCTCTTGATGCTCGCCGTAAATGCGCAACTCTTGTATGTTGGCTTTCTATAATGTACCCCAAAAACTGGACAATGATTTAGGGAGGATTGAGGACGGTTTTGAGGAACAAAAACCGTGGAATCCTGGTGTAATATGTATTATCTTAACAGGGTGTTTACACGTGGGTGATTTTGGCCAACCCGATGATTGGGGGAATATGGTCTGTTGAAAGGGTAGCCCTTCTTATCCAGGCCCTTATTTTTCCCCTTCTTCAGTAGGGTTCTCAACGGGTCGATTCAGTCCGATAGAAGGAGAATCGACTTCTTGGTTGACAATGCTTTCCTTCTCAGGTATCTTTAATCGAACACAAACCGATTTGAGAGAGGAGGAGGCCTTATGAGTAGAAATGAGAGGGTGTTTATTACCAGGATCAGGATGTTTGAGCTTTACGACGAAGGGAAGTATACGGTCGTAAAGCTTTGCCGCGTGTTTGCGATGTCGAGAACCTGG
>JAZDJA010000185.1:0-4937 GCA_043804415.1 Candidatus Latescibacterota bacterium
AGAACAGACAACCGATCGCCGGACACACCGAACACATAGCCACGATGGCTTATATTGAGCGCATACATCGAAATGGGTCCTCCCTGCTCTATTTCGTCCCGGTTGTTCATGAACACGCCTTTTTGTAGATCCGGAATCCTGATGTCCCGCACCGAAGGATCGCGAAAAGAATGGATCCCGGAATCTTCCATGTTCCGAGCGTGTTCCGTGTTTTCAGTGCTCTTCAGTGACTTTCAGCGTCTTTCAGTGTTCAATGGCTTTTATTCCTTATCATCCTACATGATCGCCTTGGGAGTGTAATTTGTGCCCGGCACCGCTTGCCGGTCATCCCACCTCAATCCCAGGACCCTCCGGATGATCCCCCAACCCTCATTCCGACAGGCCCCTCATACGGAACAATCAGCATGTAATCAGGAGGAATATGCTTCATCCTTCCGAAATCCAGCTCTAATAGTAGGGATAGTTCGCCGGATCCCGCGCCCAGCGATCCTTCGGAATCACCCCATACTCCTCCACGAGATGTTTCCGAATCTGTTCGTTCTCCGCATCCTTCTCCGGCGTCCAGCGATACTGCGCCACCTTATCCGGATCCAATTCCACACCCAGGCCCGGCTTGTCCCCTACCGTGATGCATCCTCCCTCTATCCGGTGCATCCCGCCCTTAATTACGTCGTCCGTCAGATGGTGATAGTGCATGTCGATCGCATGGTGCAACCCCGGCGTAGCCGCTGCCACATGCGCCCGCGCCGCGATCTTCACCCCCATCTCATATCCCGAATGCATGGACACCCCCAGGTTGAACTCCATGGCCATCCGATAGTAGCGCTGAATGTTGTCAATCCCGTATGAAATATCCCCCAGCACCACATCTGCGGCCTGGTGTCTGACGACCTGCACGAGATCCCTTAGCCGATAATGACCGTCCGCCGCAATCGGGGTAAGCGTTCGCTGGCGAAGCAGATGCATCCCCTCATAGTCATACCCTCGATACTGGCACAGCGGATCCTCCAGATACTCCAGGTTGCAGTCCTCCAGCTTCTTGATGGCCATCAGCGCGGACGGCTGCGACCACGCCCCGTTCACGTCTATCCGCAGGCCGACCTTGTCCCCGACCGCCTGGCGTACCTGGCGCGCCAGTTCCACATCCACCTCAGGAGGATACGCCCCCATCTTCAGCTTCAAGCAGGTGAATCCGAACCGCGCCATCAAATCCTCGCAATAGGCCACATAGTTCTCGGGCGTGACGCCGTTTTTCCCCTCCGCATTCGGAACCCGGAAAAAACAATACGCCGCATGCGGCACCCGCGGACGGATATCCTCCCCATTGAGCACCTTGCACACCGGCAAACCCAGCACCTTCCCCTGTATGTCCAGACACGCCATCTCCACCGCCGGCCACGCGGGCGTGTCCCTGAGTTTGAACTTGATCTGAGGCAGGCAGAACGGGTTTTCGCCGATCAGCAGTTCCGGGGGCGAGGCGGATCTTGACTCTCCCACACCCGTCACTCCTTCATCCGTGTGCAGGACCGTAAACGTCGGCTGCATCGCATATCCACCGATCCCGTGCGCGTCGTGGTGAAACAGCGCGACAAAAGGCACGCTCACCCGATGGGTCTCCACCTTCGTGATTTTCAGATTCATCTTCATTCCACATCTCCCTTGGCTTATTGCCGCGGCACTTCTTCGGAATCGGTCTGCCTCATTGACTATCGTCGAACCACTCGACGACCAGATGCTCTCCCCTCTCTCTGGCCCTGTCCGTCACATCCCGACCGTTCCATGTCACGCGATAGGACGACGTCGGCTTCGCAATGCGGATCGGAGCAAGCGGATAGATCGTCTCAATCGCGACCTCCATTTCCTCCCTCATGCTCCAGGTGATCTTCCCGAACCCGAAGGAGTCCGTCTGAAGCACGCCACAGGGCGTCGCCAACTCAACGGGTGTCGCCACGATTTCTGGATTCACCACCACATATTCCCGACGCGCTGCATCCACCGAAAGCCACGCGGAGACTCCTTGGGTCCTCAGCACGGCATCCCCCACCTCAATTCGGCCACTCCGGTCCTGCTTCGAGGTCGGACTGACGAACATCGGGGGCACAAAGAAAACCCCATTGATCCATCGATCTATGATCCTTCCGCTGTCCAGATCCCATCGGATCCGCATCGTCTCCTTGTCCACCTTCCACTCCACCTCCCGGATCTGCTCTCCTCCCATCCGATCGAAAATTTCCCAGCGCTGCACCCGCTCCCGGAACGCTCCGAACGCCCGATCATCTTCAGCCTCCACCGCCTCCATCGCGAATCCGGCCTTCACATCCCGCCTCCCGAAAGCCTGTTCCGGACCCCGATAGTAAACGATGGAGAGGTGGAGAGAACCCGCCACCACCTCCAGACAGACGGACTTCTCCGGCCGGGGACAGAGCGCCGCAAGCGGCCGGATCGCCACACACGTATTCAGATCCCGAAGGAAGATCGTTTGATTCCATTCGCCATCCAAAATCGGGAATTCGAACCGCGGGTTACGCGGATTGCATGGATTGACCCACAATTCGTCCTCCAAAATCCGCTCCTCCCCCACCCATATCTCATCCAATCCCTTAAAATCCGGCACCACCAGATCCACCCGGACCCCTTTGGCCATCGTCCTCCCTCTGAGGCCGTATAGTCCGATCACCTTCCCCCGCTCCTGCGCCGAGCGAAATACCCCCTGATCATTGTCATTCGTCCTGAGAGATTCCATCAACCCGTGCTGGCTCGTACCGTATATCTCGTCGTTTACGTGCAATCGGGTATACAGGACCTGGGATCGCTTCCTTCCCTGGAAATGAAGCAGCAGATTGTTGGCGTGTTCGATGAAATGATAGTTATACCCCGCGGACCCTAATGAGAAGGATGCGGTCTGATACGTCGTGATATCGCTCGGGTGCACCTCATTGGCCACCACATCCGTGGTCTCCCGCGTCAGATAGGGGAATGTCTTCCGCTCAAACAGGTTCCGAATGTGATCGGGCAGATGGAACTCGAGCAGGGCCGTCAGTAGGCCCCACAACATGCTGTGATCCATATCGAATCGCCGGAGGTCAGAAATGTCGGGACAGTGTTCTTCTCCCAACTCTTTATAGAGGATCATCTTGACCAGTCCGGAGCCGCCCACCACATCGTTCTGATACCCCCGCGACCACGGACCTCCCAACTGCCGGGTCGGAGGATGATAGTGGACAGCCAGTTGCATCCAGATCCGCTCCTCCATAATCCGCGCCTTGATCCGCACCTCCTCAGATGGGATGAACCGCCGCATCCAGGCCAGAGCGAACAGATCCACTGCCGAATAGGTGGGACTGTTGAACTCCGTGGGGGCCCCCTGCGTATCGGTCTGGGTGATCCATTCATTGAGGCGATGGTGGCCCCTCGTTCGAAACTCCTCGCTGTTCAGGATTTCTCCACCGGCGATCTGTGAGAAGATGGAGAGCAGGGCGATATTGGTGTAATTCAGATGGAGCATGCGGTTTCTGATGGCCACCTGCGCCTTCTCGATGGACTGCAACACCCGCTCTCTGAATGCCTCCGGCACCTTGGAGGGATAGGCCAGATAGATATGAATCAAAGACGGCACAATGAACTCCGCCGCATTCATCACCCCCGTGTGCGTATCCTCCCAGTTCCACTTGTAGCTCCCGAAGTGCGGGCTCTCCGGGTCCAGATTCTGTGTCGAGATCACCACCTCAACCATGGCCCTGGCCCGTTCGATCTGAGCCGAATCCTCTCCCTCCAGCAAGGCCAGCGCATACAGCAGCGAATCCCGCACCATGTGCGTCTTCCAGTTCATCCGGGTGTAGCAGAGACCAACCACCGGATCAAACACGCTCTCCGCATACGACTTGGACTGCTCAAAAAGCTTCTGCGCTCTTTCTATGTTCTGCGTTCTCATACAAACTCTCCCGTGTTTCCATGCTCATTCCTCATCGTCTGCCCTCGACCCATCGCCCTGCCGGATATCAAAGAACACCTGCTTCCCTCCGTAAAAGACCGGAGCAAGCGTCTTGAGGCGCGTGATGCCCAGGGGGAGGCGCGGCGAAATCTTCACCCCGTTCCTGAGCGGCACGATCCCAAGCATCGCCCGAAAGAACGCCCCAAACGAGCCTGCCGAAGAAGCGTCGCCCGTAAATTGCGCAAAGCCACCTGCCTGAGGCCAATCGGTCATCGTGTCTCCTTCATCTCCTGCAAAATCGCAAAGACCCCATAGAACGAGGTGACTCTCATTGGTGAATTCGAACGCCGGACTCTGTCCGAACGGCTCCGACTGATCACACGATATCCGGCCCTAACTGGCAGCCTTCTTTTCTCAGTTCCTTCAGTGTTTCGAGTATTATGAGACTCTGTTTTTCGCTGGGAATCCGCGAGGGTATAGACGAAGCCACATCGAGTATTTCGACTTCTTTCTGAGAAACCAACTGCTTGCTGAGACCCCACTCCTGTATGCTTCGCCAGATTTCGCCACCAGCATTGAAGACAGCAGTTTGAGCCTCGATACCATTGAGCATCTTCTGTTCCTTAATCCCATATTTTTGTATTGTTTTTCGATCATCGTCTGTTATCAGGGTGGCCAACCACGCCTTCGGCCATACAATCTCAAGTTCTTCCACGCGATTCCAACACGCTTGCTGCTTTGCCCATTCTGTGACGTTTCGCATGTGGGGCGGGGGCTCGACTATGATATTATGGACCTCCAGCGCAGCTTTCGTCAGCGCTTCATGGAAGCCCTTCGAAATGGCCTGGTTCTTCCAGATACTGTCAAAGTCGACACAAAGGCCACGGTGCTTCACATCACTGCCAAGCTTGGCAATCGCATAGGCAACAATGTTAGCGCGATAGCCACCTTGGTACCATGGCTGATCCGCAACCAGTTTTTCCACCTCGCGAAAGACGATTGCCTT
>JAZDJA010000186.1:0-16633 GCA_043804415.1 Candidatus Latescibacterota bacterium
GCGGCGCGGATTTGCGGCGCGATGGGCAAGCCGATGGTGGTGGGAACCACCGGATGGTCCGCGGCCCAGCTGGCGCAGTTCAAGGAGGCGGTGCAGGAGATTCCCTGCGTGTTTGCGCCCAACTACAGTGTGGGCGTCAATCTGCTATTCAAGTTGGTCGAGGAGGCTGCCCGCATCCTCGGAGACGAATACGATGTGGAGATTGTGGAGGCCCATCATCGCCTGAAAAAGGATGCGCCCAGCGGCACGGCGCTCGGGTTGGCCGAGGCGGCGGCCAGGGGGTTGGACCGAAACCTGGAGGAAGTAGCTGTTTACGGACGAAAGAGGATGGTGGGTGCGCGAACACAGAATGAAATTGGTATCCACGCGGTCCGTGCCGGAGACATCGTGGGCGAGCATACGGTGCTCTTTGGTGGCATCGGGGAGCGGATCGAGCTGGCGCACCGAGCAGGGAGCCGGGATACCTTTGCCCAGGGCGCGCTCCGGGCTGCACGATTTGCAGCGAAGGCTTCCGCAGGGCTGTATGATATGAGGGATGTGCTGGGACTCAAGTAGCAATTGGGAGGTCCAGGCCGGAATGCGAACGTGACAGAATTCTCGCCAGATAGATCGGTGTGAAGGCAGACAAATGCAGGCCATCTGGGGTTGTTTCCAGATGGCCTGCTGCGTTTTACGGCTTTTTCATCTTGGGAAAAGATCTCTCTTGACAACCCTTCGACAGTTGGTCATACTCGGTATCAATGGCACATAATCTCCAAATCATGAGGAGAAAGGAGGTGCCAGTTTTCCTGTCCTCTGGGGATTAGGCGTGCTGTCCAACCACACCATCCCACCAAGAGGGAGGCATACGATGAAACGCACATCCGTTTTGCTCGGCATACTTGTGTTCGTATTGATCGCGGCATTTGCTGTGTATGCGCTGGAGAATGCCACCTGGGGGAAGGTCAAGAGCGACCGCAAGGGGCAGATTGCGTCACCGCTATCCAAGAAGGGCGGGGGATGCACGACCATTCAGAGCGGCGATCTGCTCGCGAGTGCCGGCAAGGTGATCACGACCGGGTACGACGATTGGGGCTACAACTACCAGGCCCACGTGTTCAATGCTACCTACTGCGATGCCTACCGCGATGCGGCGTGGTGTCAGCCGTATAAAGACGATCAGCTGATGATGAAGTGGAACAATGTTCTCTGTTCCGACCTTGTCGAAAGCGCAAAGGACCGCCTGCAACTTCACGTCTTACGTTTCACGTGCTGTGTTTCACGTATCAGGGCTTCCTCCGAAGCCGCACGAAACGGCGCTTTCCCACCTTCAGGATCTCACCTCCCTGGATGGCCACCTCCTGATCCGGATCGCCCACGCGCTCTCCGTCAATGCTCACCGCGCCCTGCTGGATCAAACGCCGGGCTTCGCTGTTGGAGGCCGCCAGCCCGCTGTCCTTCACGAGCGTCACGATCCAGATGGCACCGCTATCCGGAATGACGTACTCCGCCACATCCTCCGGGATTCCTTTTTGCTGGACCTCGGCCTCAAATCGCTCTTCCGCCTCCTGTGCTGCCTGTGTTCCGTGATACATCGCCACAAGTTTTCTGGCCAGCCGCTTCTTGATACCCATCGGGGAGACTGTCGGATCCTCCAGTTCTCTTTTCAGTGCGTCGAGCTCCGAGGCTTGCACATCCGTGGCCAGCTCGAAGTAGGGATAGATCATCGGGTCGGAAAGGGACATGGTTTTGCCGTAGATTTCCCCAGGGGATTCGTTGATTCCGATGTAGTTGCCGAGGCTCTTGCTCATCTTCTCCGTGCCGTCTGTACCCACCAGAAGCGGCATTGTGATGACCACCTGAGGCTCTTGGCCATACTCCCGTTGCAGATCTCTCCCCACGAGCAGATTGAATTTCTGATCCGTGCCGCCCATTTCCACATCGGCTTCAAGCGCCACGGAGTCGTATCCCTGCACCAGTGGGTAGAGAAACTCCATCAGCGTGATGGGTTTGCCCTGCTGATATCGATTGGCAAAATCATCCCGTTCCAGCATGCGGGCCACCGTATACCGGGCGGTGATGCTCAATACCTCCTCGAACGTCATGGGCGTGCACCAGCGGCTGTTGAAATCCAGAACGGTCTTGTCTGGGTCTAAGATTTTAAAAATCTGCTGCTTATACGTCTCTGCGTTCTGGAGTACCTCCTCCTTGGACAGCCGCCGCCGCGTCTTGTTTTTCCCACTGGGATCCCCGATCATGCCTGTGAAGTCCCCGATCAGGAAAATTACCCGATGGCCCAGATCCTGGAACTGTTTCAGTTTTCGTATGGATACCGTGTGACCCATGTGGATGTCCGGCGCGGTGGGGTCGAAGCCCTGCTTGATGTTCAGCGGCGTATGAGTCTTGATTGCCCGTTCTAACTTGCGGGCCAGCTCGTTCTCGGAGATGATCTCCTCGGTTCCCCGCCGGATGATGTCCATCTGTTCGTTTAGGCTCAGCATCGTGTTGTCCTCCTTGGTAATTGAGATTTGACGGAAAGATAAGCAGAATGGGACGGCTTGGCAAGGGTTATTTTTGTGCAGCAGAATGGGACAGATGCGCCACCCGTCTCACCAAACCACGCACTCCGGGACACCTGGACGTCTCTGGGTCGGTATGACGGAGGGGCGTTTTTTAGCTTGACTTAGTGCACGAAATCATAGATATTATGGTGTACCCTGATTATGGGAGATTTTCAACTACACCAGAATGGCAGCGCTTGTCCCTCTCAACGCATTGGGGAGTCTCCACGCCAAGTCGCAAAACACGTCATCGTATTTGTGATTTCGTGCACTTAGCCTGACGGAAATGGTAAGTTAGGATTCATCCCATTTCCATCTCATTCCTGCACCTTGCGGTTTTCTTCCCGGCGTCTGTGGATTGCTGTGGCATCGGCACTCCGAAAAAGAGATCACTATGCGATTGATTCCCTGCATCCTGATGATGGGCGTACTGGGTCTTTTTTCGTCGGTTGGATCTGCGGAGGATCTGCGCAATGACGATGGACAAAAGGCCGTTGACCTGGCGTCCATAACCATAGGAGAGGAGGCGTACCTGTCGGTCGTGTCCATCGCGAAAAAGCTGGATGCCTCTTTGTATTGGGCGCAGCCCACAAAAAAAATGGTGCTGAAGTTTGGGAAGGACCGGGTCAAGGTGACCGCGTTCAACCCGACGGTAACGATAAATGAGCAGACCTTCAACCTTCCCTTGGAGCCGGTGATGGCGCACGGCACGATCTACGTGCCCGCGCATGCGTTTGTACCTCTACTCGACAGGATTTCTCCGGATCGGCTGATCTGGGAGAAGGAGGGTCGGCGGCTTTTTCGCATCGCCCAGGAATACAATATCACCGGGCTGGTTTTCGACGAACGGGCCAACGGCACGTTGGTGGTTATGGAGACGACCCGGCCTTTCACCAAAGACGATATTCAGGATACGACGACCGAACCGAGATGGGTGCATCTGTCCGTGGTTGGCGGCAAGCTCGACGTGGACCAGATCGTCCGCATTGCGCCGTGCGGAGGGGTGCTGGAGGTCGCGGCTTACCAATACGAACAGTCGGCGCAGGTTTCGCTCCGGCTTTCCAGCGACATCGGGGGATATGAAATCTATCCCACGGCGAATCCTAACCGGATTGTCGCGCTGCTCAGAAAGCGGGAGGAGCAACCGCCCCAGGCTTCCGCTCCGGAGGAGATGGGTTTTGACCCCGGTCAGTGGGCCTACCACACCATTATAGTGGATCCGGGACACGGAGGGCACGACCCCGGCGCCATCGGTCCCACCGGAGTCAAAGAGAAGGACGTGGTGTTGGATATCGGACGCCGCTTGGCCGATCTGTTGCGGGACAAATTGCAGGTGAAGGTCATTCTGACCCGTTCGTCCGACCAATTCATCCCCCTGAATGAGCGGGCAAGGTTGGCAATTAGAAACGAGGGGATGTTGTTTGTAAGTATTCACACCAATTCCAGCAAGAATAAGAAGGCCCAAGGTACGGAGACCTTTTTTCTCTCGGAAGCGAAGACCGAGGATGCGATGAATGTGGCGCAACGGGAGAATGCTTCCCTTCTCTATCAGGAGAAGGCACAACTGGCGGCATCCGAGAATTTTCAGCTGGTGGAGGACATTCGCCTGGGGATGCTGTCCAACCAGTTTCTAAAAGAGAGCCAGGACCTGGCTGCGCTGATCCAATCGGATTTGTCCCGGACGCTTCAAACCAAGAATCGGGGCGTCAAGCAGGCGGGTTTCTATGTGATGATGGGGACGGAAGCGACGATGCCGGGCGTATTGGTGGAGGTGGCGTTTCTCTCCAATCCATACGAGGAGAAACTGCTCAAACGGACAAGTTTTCGAAAGAAAGCGGCCTCCGCCATCTTTGAAGGAATCAAATCGTTCAAGATGCAGAACGAACTGGGGATGGGGTACGGGAGGTAAGAGGCGAGCCTGCACTTCCCCGTCTGAGTTCGAAGGGAAAATGGCATGGGCGCAGGCGCGCTCCGGGAAAGTGGCCCGATCTTCTGATCTGAAAAAGGAGCTGACAGCGATCCAAGACCCTTCACGCACAAGGTGTAGACTCCTTGACTAGGCAGCACAGACTGGGCTTGGAGGTTTCACTGATCTTTCCTCATTACCTATCGAGGTGCTCCTATGAAAAAGGCGCTGATAACCGGTATCACCGGACAGGATGGTTCCTATCTTGCCGAGTATCTGCTCTCCAAGGGCTACGAAGTGCATGGAATTATCCGACGCGCAAGCACGTTCAATACCTCTCGAATAGACCATATCTATGTGGATTCTCATAAACCCGGAGCGCAGCTTTTTCTTCACTATGGGGATCTCGCCGATTCGGAGCAGGTTTCCAATATTATCTACAATGTGAAGCCGGATGAGGTTTACCACCTTGGAGCGCAAAGCCATGTGCGGGTGAGTTTCGATATGGCAGAGTATACCGGCAATGTAACGGGTCTAGGGACAACGCGTATTCTGGAGGCCATACGACGGAGTGAGAGCAGTGTTCGTTTTTACCAGGCAGCCAGCAGTGAGATGTTTGGCGGCACGCCGCCTCCCCAAAATGAACAGACGCGCTTCAGGCCTCGCAGTCCCTATGCAGGAGCGAAGCTTTATGCCTATTGGATGGTCGTCAATTACCGGGAAGGCTATGATCTCTTCGCGTGCAATGGCATTTTGTTCAACCACGAAAGTCCCCGGCGGGGAGAGATATTTGTGACGCACAAGGTCACTCGCGCAGTTGCCGCGATTCTTGCCAAAAAGCAGGACATGCTCTATCTGGGGAACCTCCAGGCCAGGAGAGACTGGGGATTCGCGCCGGAGTATGTAGAGGTCATGCACAAGATGCTTCAGCAGGAGACTCCCGCAGATTTCGTTGTGGGCACCGGGGAATCCCATTCGATAGAGGAATTTGTTGAAAAGGCCTTTTCCTATGTGGGTTTGAGTTGGCGGAAATACGTGAAGATTGATCCCCGATACTTCAGGCCAACGGAGGTGGAAGACCTTATTGCGGATTCGACGAGGGCAAAGAGCATGCTGGATTGGCGCCCAAAGGTCACCTTTGAGGGACTGGTTAAGATTATGATGGATTCGGATATGCGCAAAATAGGGTTGGAGCCGTTAGGAGAAGGGGATCGCATGCTGGCGGACAAATTTCCTGATCGCTGGTGGAGAGCGGACTAGCTGATGGGGTTGGGTAAGTCGAATTCGTCAGATGATGTGAAGTGAACAATGGGAAGGATCCCATTGGGAGAGAGCACGTCAGTCGATTCGTGCAATAGGATGAGTTTCTTTCATATGCCCTCGCGCGGGGATGATGATTCCGTGATCTGATCGCTTTTCTCAAAGGAGCGTTACGCCATGGTTTTTTGGACGGACAAGAGAGTTTCCCTTACTGGCGGGGCGGGGTTTCTGGGCTCCTACCTTGCTGAGAAACTGAGAAATCGCGGGTGCAAGCAAGTGTTCATTCCAGAGATCGAGAAGTATGATCTCAGGGATCGGGACGCGATCATTCGGATGTACAAAGACGCGCGACCCGATATCGTGATTCACCTGGCTGCTGTGGTGGGAGGGATCGGCGCAAATCGCGAGAATCCGGGCAAGTTCTTCTACGACAACGCTATCATGGGAATTCAGCTCATCGAAACTGCCCGGCAGTTTGGGGTGAAAAAGTTTGTCTGCATTGGAACCATCTGCGCCTATCCGAAATATACGCCTGTACCGTTTAGGGAAGAGGATCTCTGGAATGGATATCCCGAGGAGACGAACGCACCCTACGGATTGGCGAAGAAGATGCTGCTCGTGCAGCTTCAGGCCTATAGACAACAATATGGGCTTAATGGAATCTTTCTGCTGCCTGTGAATCTCTATGGACCAAGGGACAATTTTGACCCGAAGTCCTCCCATGTGATCCCGGCGCTGATCAAAAAATGCGTTGATGCCCAAAAGACTGCTTCGGATGTGCCTTGCGGTAAGCACCATCTGCCCATTACGGTGTGGGGGACGGGTGAAGTTACCCGGGAATTTATCTACGTGGAGGATGCGGCAGAGGGGATCTTGATGGCTGCAGAAAAATACGACAAGCCGGAGCCGGTGAACATCGGGGCGGGCTTTGAGATCAAGATAAGGGATCTGGTCGATCTGATCATAACACAGACGGGTTTTGCCGGCAACGTGGTTTGGGATGCCTCGCAGCCCGATGGTCAGCCCCGGCGGTGTCTTTCGACGTCGAAAGCGAAGCAGGAGTTTGGGTTTGAGGCGAAGATGGGGTTTGAGGAGGGGTTGCGAAGGACGGTGGCGTGGTATAGGGAAAATAGAATGGATGAAGGATGAAGGAAGGCTCTGGAAGGGCGCTTCCGTGGTGCAGCGTCCTCTGCCCTTCTGCCGGAGAATGTGAGAGAGAAAGAGAGTGGCAAAGTGAGAGCGTGAGATTGCGGTGCTCAGGTTCTCACGTATACACCAACACCAGCTCATCATGGCTGAAGGAACAGGCGGACTTCTGGAAATCGCTTCCTTCTTGAATGCTTACAGGGAGAAAGATGGACAATAGACCCATCGGAGTATTCGATTCCGGCATCGGGGGACTGACGGTGGTGGCTGAGATCTTCCGGCAACTGCCGAAAGAGCGAGTGGTGTATTTTGGGGACATGGCGCGCGCGCCGTATGGGACAAAATCACCCGAGACGGTTCGACGGTTTGCTCTGGAGGACTGTGCGTTTTTGCTGCAACATCGTGTCAAGGCCATCGTAGTAGCGTGTAACACGGCTTCGTCGCTTGCTCTGGATGCGATCAGCGAGAAATACACGCTCCCGCTGGTGGGTGGGAAGTATATCAATGTTTCCGACCACGCCCGATACATCCACATCCGGGAGCAACTCGATCTGCCCCTGATCGGGGTGATTCGGCCCGGAGCGACGGCCGCCGTACGCCGCACGAAAAGCCGCAAGGTGGGGGTGATCGGCACGGTGGGCACGATAGCGAGTGGTGCCTATCAGCGCGCCCTTCGCGATTTGGGCGGAAAGGTGGAGATCCACGTGCAATCCTGTCCCCTCTTTGTTCCACTGGCCGAGGAAGGCTGGGAGGATAAGGAGGCGACCTTTCTGGTTGCTCAGGAGTATCTCAGGCCGCTCGTGGACGCTGGGGTGGATGTGTTGGTGCTCGGATGCACGCACTACCCGCTTCTCAAGCGCACCATCGGGAGGGTCATGGGGCCCGGTGTCGGGTTGACGGATTCTGCGGAGGAGACGGCCCGCGAGATCACCTCTGTTTTGAGGGAGAGCAACCTTTTGAACCTCTCGGACGCCGAACCGCTGCACGAGTTTTACGTGAGCGACCTGCCGGCCCAATTCAGGAAGATGGGAGAGCGTTTCCTGGGGCGAAGTCTGGAGCGCGTGTTCCGGATCGCATTGGACGAGGAAATGGGATGAACGGGATGGCGAAAATGGCCCTGCAGGGAAGCAGAGCGCGCAGAGCAATACGGATCCTGAGCAAGCGACCCCACCTCACCCCCTCACCCCCTCGTTCCCTCTGTGGCTCTGTGGTAAGAGGTCTGCTTGCACTCTCCTTTTTGCTGTTTCCCCTTGCCTCCCTCTTCGCAGAAATGGACGGCCCCACCGCGAAATTCACCATTGCCCGGCTGAAATACTCGGGGGGAGGCGATTGGTATAACGATCCCTCCGTCATCCCAAACATGTTGGATTTCCTCCGGGAGCATACCGCCATGGCGGTGGCATCGGATGAGGTACCCGTTGCGATCCCGGACGAGGACCTCTTTTCGTATCCCATGATCTACATGACGGGTCACGGGAACGTTTCCTTCTCGGAGGAAGAAGTGCAACGGCTGAGAGTCTATCTGACGCACGGAGGGTTTTTATACGCGGACGACGACTACGGCATGGACGCTGCCTTTCGGAGGGAGATCAAGAAAGTGTTTCCGAATTTGGAGTTACTGGAGATTCCCCATACTCACGGTCTGTTCCATCATCCTTTCGAGTTTCCCCAGGGGCTGCCCAAGATCCATCAGCACGACGGCGATTCTCCTCAGGCGTTCGGGATCTTTCATGAGAAGCGCCTGGTCGTGCTCTACACCTACCAGACCAATATCAGCGACGGTTGGGCCTCCTCCGAGGTTCATCAGGATCCGCCCGAGGTTCGGCAGGCAGCGCTTGAAATGGGTGCGAACATCGTGGTGTGGGCGCTGACGCACTGAGATGGCACTCAAGCAGACCCAAAAGAAAGGGGCGATCCCAAGGATCGCCCCTGCACCCAAATTGCACGTGAAAACGCCCGCGCTACAACTCCTCCACCCGAATCACCTGGGTTCGATCCCGGATCACCGGCAGCGCATCGATCCGCTGGATGGCCCGCTGCATACCTGCTTCCGTGGCCTCGTGGGTCATCATCACCACCGGCACCGCCCCCTCGAACTGCGCCCGCCCCTTTTGCAGAACGGATGCAATACTGATCCCCTCCTCCGAAAACAGCTGGGCGATCTGCGCGAGCACCCCGGGCTGATCCTGTGCGAGCACGCGCACGAAATATCTAAGGGCGATCTCTTCCATCGGAACCAAAATGGTTTGGCCCGCCTCCGGAAGCAGTTCCCCCGCTCGGGAGCTGCTCCCCTGAAGGTGTCGTTCCGCAAGCTCCACCAGGTCGGAGACCACTGCGTTGGCAGTGGGGCGTTCTCCGGCTCCCCGTCCGGTAAAGACCTGGGGGCCAACCCAGTCTCCCACCAGTTCCACGGCATTAAACTCGTCCCGGATGCTGGCCAGCAGCGCTCCCTTTGGAATCATCGCCGGATGAACGCGCGCCTCGATCCCCCGGTCCGTTCGCTTGGCTATGGCCAGCAATTTGATTGCGTATCCCAATTCCTCCGCATCCTCGATATCCTGCTGTCCGATCCGTTCGATCCCCTCGACGAACAGGGCCTCCGGCGAGATGGACGCGCCGAATCCGATTCGAAGCAATATGGCCAGCTTTTGCGCTGTGTCCTTCCCGCTGACGTCCATAGTCGGATCCGCTTCCGCGAAGCCCGCGTCCTGCGCTTGTTTGAGCACCTCCTCAAATTGTCCGCCTGCTGTTGCCATCTTGGACAGAATGTAATTGGTCGTGCCGTTTAGTATCCCGTAGAGTGAAAGGATGCGATCGGTGCACAGCCCGTGTCGAAGCGCTCGAAGGATGGGGATGCCGCCGCCCACACTGGCCTCGAAGGCCAACTCGCCTCCGTGCTCCTGGGCAGCCCGAAACAGCTCATCTCCGAAGTTCGCCAGAAGGGCTTTGTTGGCGGTGACCACGCTTTTCCCACGCTCGAGCGCGCGCAACACAAAGGTGCGTGCCGGCTCCAATCCCCCGATCAATTCGATCACGAATTCGATGTCCGGGTCGTCAATAACGGCCCGCGCATCGGTGGTCAGTATTTCCTTTGGAAGATCCAACCCGCGTGTGTTTGTCGTATCCAGATCCGCGATGCGCTTCAGTCTCAGGCCAAATCCTTTCTTTTGCATAAACGCATCGGAGCGTTCGAGGAGCAGTTGCGCCACTCCTCTGCCAATCGTGCCAAAGCCAATCAGTCCTACGTTGATCTCCCTGCCCATATTCAGACCTCTTCCTTTCGCCTTTGTATGATGCAGCAATCCAGTGATGCGCCCATTCTGGTGGCGGGTTTGAATCGTATAAACCTCCGAGGACGGGACGTCCCTTACTCGGAGATACTATTCCTCGGACTATTCGGTCTTGGGACACACACAACGGACTCCCGAAGCAAACGATGGTGCACGCACGACCCTAAACTACGTAAAATCCGGGCTGCTGTCAAGAAAAAAGGGTTCTCTTTGATGGGCTTTGTGTTATTGCGCTAAAATCGTTGACTTTTGAGAGGGGGTATGGTATATTTAGGGACTGAAACTCTGGAATGCCGCCCACGATCGGGTTGGGAAAAAGAGCCGAACCCATTTCGGGCTGTGCCGGTTGTTCAGATTTCTCCGGGTTTCGCGAAGACGTCCTCGGCGTCGCTCTGCCAGAGATTTTCCTGGAGCCGTCAAGCGCGGTCTCCTTTCCCCATAGCTTGCACACTCAGGAATGGGCGTCGAGCAGTCCTGGTCTCGGGCGGCGTCTTAGGCGCTGGTCGGCGTTCTTTCCCAATCTATTCGGTATTTTCACTTTGCAGGACGTCGTGGTCTCGAAGAAACGGTCGTTCTTTTATGGACAGGAGGTTTTTTCGGTGGGAAAAGAGAGGAATCCGGAAAAGAGAAAATCAGTGATCCGGGAATACACAGAGGCTATTCTCGTGGCTGTTCTGCTGGTCTTGGTGATCCGGCACTTTGTAGTGCAGGCGTTTCGTATCCCATCGGGCTCGATGGAGGATACCCTCCTGGTGGGAGATTTCCTCCTGGCGAACAAGTTTATCTACGGTCCCACAATCCCCTTTACGGATATTCGGCTGCCGGGCATACGCAAGCCCCGGACCGGGGATGTGCTTATTTTCAAGTACCCCAAAGATCCCAAGAAGGATTTCATAAAGCGCGTGGTCGCCACCGAGGGACAGCAGATTGAGGTCAAGGACAAGGTGGTGTTTGTGGACGGTCAAATACTGCCCGTTCCGCCCGAATCGAAGTTTGTAGACCGCCGCATTCTCTCCCGTGGGATCAGTTACCGAGACAATTTTGGGCCGGTCACCGTACCCGAGGATGCGCTCTTTGTGATGGGAGACAACCGGGACAACAGCCAGGACGGGCGTTACTGGGGATTCGTGCCCATGAAGAATGTCAAGGGCAAAGCCATGATTCTCTACTGGTCGTGGGACAAGGCGGAGCCGCTCTGGGATCTTATCCACAAGGTGCGGTGGGGAAGACTGGCCCATCTGATTCGTTGACGGCTATCTGCATTTGAGTCACCGTGCAAGAATAGCTTCACCGATTTGGGGACGCTGACCGCTGGCCCGCTTTTTCCGAATCTCAGCCACTGGCACCACTCACTCTTTACCACTCGCTGCTCACCAACCATGAAGATCGATTTTGCCAAGAAACGCGTCACGGTGATGGGTTTGGGCCTCTTCGGAGGCGGCGCAGGGGTTGCCCGTTTTCTGATTCGGCAGGGCGCACGGGTGACGGTCACGGACCTCCGTTCGGAGATCGTGCTGGCCGAGTCGGTAAAGGCCTTGGAGGGACTGCCGATCACCTTCCGATTGGGCGAACACCAGGAATCCGATTTTCGGGAAACAGACATCGTGGTGGTGGGTCCGGGTGTGCCGAAGAGGTCGCCTTTTCTGCAAATGGCCCGGGAGTCCGGCACGCAGATCGTGGCACGGGATAATCTGATTTTCGAGCGGTGTCCCGCTCCGATATATGGGGTCACCGGATCGAACGGGAAGACCACCACCACCTCCTTGATCGGAGCGATGTTTCGGCGCGTGCATCCCGAAACCGTAGTCGGCGGCAACATCGGGGGATCGGTACTGGATCGGATCGAAGAGATCGGTGCGGATACACCGGTGGTTCTCGAGCTCTCGAGTTTTCAGCTGGAGGATCTTCGGGAGATCGGCATCAGTCCGCACGTGGCTGTGGTGACCAATCTTTCCCCGAATCATCTCGACCGTCACGGCACCTTCGAGGAGTACATTCTGGCGAAGAGGGGCATCGTTCAATACCAGAAGACCGGCGATGTGGCCGTTCTAAATTACGATGATCCCTTCGTGCGCGACTGGTCGGAGAACTGTCCGGGGAAGGTGGTTTTTTTCAGTGCGCGGGAGCAGCTTTCCGAGGGCGTCTTTGTTCAGGGCGGAAAGATCGTGGTTCGCCTCGATCCCGCCTCTTTTTTGCCGGAGAAAAATGAGCAGTGTTGCCGACAATCTCGAGTTTCCGCTTTGCGCGCGGGCGAGGCCATCGGAAATCTTCCCCTGCAGGAAATCTGCGGAACAGCCGAACTGATCCTGCCCGGCCAGCACAATGTGCAAAATGCGCTGGCAGCTGTCGCAGCCGCATGGATCGGCGGGGTTGGAAAGACGGCGATCGCCGAGGTGCTCAAGAGTTTTGCAGGAGTGGTGCACCGACTGGAGCTGGTAAGAGAACTGCGGGGCGTCCGCTACATCAACGACTCCATTGCCACCACGCCCGAATCGGTGATCGCGGCCCTGAACGCGTTTGAGGGCGGCATCGTTCTGATCGCCGGCGGGAGCGACAAAGGGATCTCCTTTGAGCACCTGGCAGATGAGATTGTAAAGAAGGCAAAGGCTGTCCTGCTGATCGGCGCCACGGCTGCAAAGATCGGTGCGCTTGTGGAGGCGCGACGCGGAAGCCAGATCCATCCCTCTCTGACGCACTGTCCTTCTTTGACCGAAGCGGTGAATCGTGCCCAACGCCTGGCCCAGCGTGGCGATGTGGTGGTGCTTTCCCCGGCATGTGCGAGCTACGATATGTTTAGGAATTTCGAGGACAGGGGCAATCAGTTCAAGGCCCTGGTGACGCAGCTGCGCTGAGCTGGGTGATGCAGAAAATGGGCACCTGAATGCCCCCTCTGCTATCCGAAGGGCCCCCGTTTCCGATCCCATAGGGGTCAGGGGGCAGAGAACAGGGGCCAGCGAGACGCTTCCCGGACCTGAATCACAGGGTCGTCCCTCTGATGTCAAAAGTGCGGATGCGCATCTGGTGAAGAATAGATGGGCAGTGCCCGTGCCAGGGAGGCGCAGCGGGTTTGCACTGGCAAGGGAAAATGAGCATGGTCGGCGCAGTCAATCGAATGGACAGACAGGACAGGGATACACGCAGATGGATACGGAATCCGAAAAACCGAAAACAGGCGTGTCTGCGTACGTATCCAACTCCCCAAGGGAACAGCAATGATCGATAAAATAAAACGGTTGAGGCGGGAGCGAAATGCGGTCATACTCGCGCATAACTATCAGCTTCCCGAGGTGCAGGATGTGGCGGATTACGTGGGCGATTCGTTGGGATTGTCCATTCAGGCCTCCCGCACGGATGCGGAGGTGATCGTATTTTGCGGCGTGCATTTTATGGCGGAGACGGCCGCGTTGATCTGTCCGGATAAGCTGGTCCTGGAGCCCCATGAGAACGCGGGATGTCTGATGTCGGATATGATCACCGTGCGCCAGCTTCGGGAGTGGAAGGATCGGCATCCGGATGCCGCGGTGGTCTGCTACGTGAACTCCACCGCCGGGATCAAGGCGGAAAGCGACGTGTGTTGCACCTCGGCCAATTCGGTGAAGGTGGTGCAGTCCATCCCGGAGGACCGCCCCATTCTTTTTGTCCCGGACAAAAGCCTGGGCGCGTGGACCGCCAAAGAGAGCGGACGGGAAATGATGCTGTGGGAGGGCTATTGCCCCACGCATCACCGGATTCTGGCGGGGGATATTCGCCGGGCCAGGGCGGCCCACCCCGATGCGGTCGTGATCGTGCATCCCGAATGCACAGCGGAGGCGATCGCGGAGGCCGATGAGGTATTCAGCACAGGGGGGATGTGCCGGTATGCGACGGAATCTGACGCCCGGGAGATGATTATGGGTACTGAGATTGGCCTCCTGCATCGACTGAAAAAAGAGAATCCGGGCAAGTTCTTCTATCCGGTCACTGACCTGGCTTGGTGCCTGAATATGAAGCTCAATACGTTGGAGAAGCTCCTCTGGGCGTTGGAGGATTCCATCTACCAGGTGAAGATTCCGGAGGAACTTGCCGAACGGGCGCGCCTCCCGATAGAGAGGATGTTGCGTCTGTGACCAAGGCAGTGGGACTCTTCTCCGGAGGATTGGACAGTGTGTTGGCGCTTGCGCTGATTCGCGACCAGGGCATCAGGGTGCAGGCACTTCACTTCTATACCACCTTTGCCAGTCCTGGGCGCAAGGGGGGCGTGGATCGGGCGGAGGAGGTCCGGAGACGTGCTGCGAACCTTGGGATCAATTTGACGTTGATGGACGCTACCGAAGATTTTCTGGAGATGATTCGCCATCCGCGCTTTGGGTACGGATCCGGCGTCAATCCATGTCTGGATTGCCGGGTGATCTCTCTGAGGAAGGCGAAAGTCGTCATGGAGGCGGTGGGCGCTCACTTTGTCTTCACCGGAGAAGTGTTGGGCCAGCGGCCGATGTCCCAGCGACGGGACACTTTGCGCGTGGTGGAGCGGGAAAGCGGATTGGAGGGCCGTCTGTTGCGGCCCTTGTCCGCCCGACTTCTGCCGCCCTCCGTGCCGGAGCAGAAAGGATGGGTGGATCGGGCGCGCCTGCTCGATCTTTCCGGAAGATCCCGGAGGCCTCAGATCGCACTTGCACGGGAATATGGGATCACCGACTATCCCCAGCCTGCCGGGGGATGCTTTCTCACGGATAAGATCCTCGCCCGGCGGATTCTCGATCTGCTCCCGCGCCGAAGAGAGCGTGCACTCTCTAGGGAGGATCTGATTCTCTCCAGGATAGGCCGGCATTTTCGGCTTTCCGATGTCGCAAAGGTGATCGTGGGGCGCTGGGAGGCAGAGAACGATTTTCTTGAAGGATATGCCCAGGACCGATGGGTTTTCCAGGTGGTGGCCATTCCCGGGCCGGTTGCGCTTGCCTTGGGCACGCTGTCCCCGGCGGAGATTTCTCAGGCGGCCTCGCTGGTGGCCCGATATGGCGACGCGAAGATGGAACCACTCGTCCAGGTGCGTTACAGTCGCAACGAGGAAGCCCACCTGATCGTCGTGCCGCCTGCAACAGATGCGGAGAGTGCCGCATGGCGGATCTGAGCGCTGCACAGCGCGTGTCAACGACCACGGTGGGTATCGAGCAGGGCGCGCAGGCTTACGAGACCACGGCACGTCTGCTTGAACGACTGGATTTCCGGGTGGCGGACCGGACGGTGCTGATAAAGCCCAATCTGACTACAGCATCTTCGGCTGAGAGTGGAATCACGACCGACGTGAGCGTATGCCGAGCGATTCTCGAGCGTCTCGAGCGATGTCGTGTCCTGATCGGAGAGGGTAGTGGCGGAGCCCACACCCAGACCGCATTCGAGCGAAACGGATACGTCGAGCTGGCCCATCGTTTCGGCGTTAAGTTGGTGAATATGGACGAGGTTGCGGTCGTGCGAAAGACTGTTCCCGCTCCGCTGCATTTTCGGGAGTTGCCCTTGGCCCGCACGGTATTTGAGGCGGACTATCTCATCAGCGCCGCCAAATTGAAGATCCATTCCCTCGCCGGTGTGACCCTCTCTCTGAAAAACATGTTCGGCTGTGTGCCGCGCGCGGAAAAGCTCAGGGTGCATGGTCACATCAATAAGGGTATTCTGGATATTGCGCAACTGATCTATCCGGATTTTGCGATCATCGACGGTATTGTCGGCAATGAGCGGGATGAGGTGGATTCCTTCCCCGTGCCCTCCGGCATCGTCCTGGCCGGTAAAGATGCGCTCTCCGTGGATCAGGTGGGTTGCCGGTGTATGGGCGTGGATCCGGAGGAGGTGGCACATCTCAGGGAGGGCGTGGCGCTTTTCGGCGCCCGCACCATTGAGCGGGTGGGTTCGCCCCTCTCCGAAGTGGCCAGAATCTACAGTCGAAAGCGAAGCTGGCGTGGAGGGTGGGCGGTCCATGGGAGTCGGGTTTTGCGATGGATAAGATGAGAGGCGTGAAACGAGAAGCATGAAACGTGAAATGGAAAACTGGAGAGATGCTCTCTCTCTTTCTCCCGGGGTTCAAGGGAAGGCCAAGTTCCAGCGCTTTGAGTTCTCTTCGTAATGTCCCTGCGGTTTTTCCGATCGGAATTCAGGCTTTAAGCTGTATTATCTTAACAGGGTGTTTACACGTGGGTGATTTTGGCCAACCCGATGATTGGGGGAATATGGTCTGTTGAAAGGGTAGCCCTTCTTATCCAGGCCCTTATTTTTCCACTTCTTCAGTAGGGTTCTCAACGGGTCGATTCAGTCCGATAGAAGGAGAATCGACTTCTGGGTTGACAATGCTTTCCTTCTCAGGTATCTTTAATCGAACACATAACCGATTTGAGAGAGGAGGAGGCCTTATGAGTAGAAATGAGAGGGTGTTTATTACCAGGATCAGGATGTTTGAGCTTTACGACGAAGGGAAGTATACGGTCGTAAAGCTTTGCCGCGTGTTTGCGATGTCGAGAACCTGG
>JAZDJA010000187.1:0-8923 GCA_043804415.1 Candidatus Latescibacterota bacterium
GCTTCCGCTGAGGAATTCATATTCACCTCGGGTAGCACCGAGTCCAGCAACATCGCCCTCAAGGGGGTGGCTTTGGCGCTCGGGGCGCGGAAAGGGAAACACCTGATCGTCTCCCGGATCGAGGACTTCCCCGTGCTTCACAGTGCGAGAGCTCTGGAGAAACAGGGCTTCCGGGTGACCTACCTGGAGGTGAACAGCGAGGGCTTGGTGGATCCGACGCGATTGCGGGATGCCCTTACCGAGGAGACCATCCTGGTGTCCGTCCAGCAGGCCAACCAGGAGATCGGCACGCTTCAGGACATCGAGTCCATCGGCCGAATCTGCCGGGAGAAAGGCGTGCTGTTCCACACCGATGCGACCCATTCTTTCACCCGGATCCCCCTGGATGTGAGAAACGTACCGGTGGATCTGATCACCGTTTCGGCACACACCATTCATGGACCCAGGGGGATTGGGGGGCTCTACGTGCGAAAAGGTACGCCCCTCCACAAATGGATGGACGGGGGGTTTCAGGAATTCGATCTGCGGCCCGGGATCGAGAACATCCCCGCTGCGGCGGGTTTCGCCAAAGCGGCGGCATTGGTCACGCCCGAGGAGAATGAGCGGCTCCGGGCCATGCGGGATCATCTTATGGCTCGGGTGCACTCCGAGATTCCTGATACCACGTTAAACGGACCGCTGACAAACCGGCTTCCCCAGAACGCCAACATCACCTTTCACTTTGTGGAGGGCGAATCCATCACCCTGCATCTGGACATGCGCGGGTTTGCAGTGAGCACCGGTTCGGCCTGTTTCAGCCGATCCCTGGAGGCCAGCCACGTGATCCTGGGGATCGGTGGCGACCACGAACGGGCGCATGGTTCCCTGCGTTTCACCTTCGGGCGGTATAATCATGCCTCGGACGTGGACGCCATCGTGGGTGCCCTCGCCGAGATCGTATCGGAGCTGAGGGTGATCAGTCCGCTGAAGAACGCAAGGGCATAGCTGGACGACCAAACTCAGAGGTACGGCAGTTTCCGCAGAGCGCACCACGGGAGGTGGGGTCCCACCGCGGTCCTTCTCTTTTCCTCGGGCGCCGCGGTTTTTTCTCACGTCATGGGGACGTTCCCGCTCCTCGATCCCAAGGAGGGTTTGAAGATGAAGTTTCCGTATAACGAAACCGTGCTGGAGCATTTTCGCCATCCCCGCAACGTGGGCCGGATGGAGGACCCCGATGGAAAAGCGATGGAAGGCAGTGCGGCCTGCGGGGATATGGTGGCGGTCTACATCGCAGTGGACGCACAGGAAAAGCGCCTGAGCGACATCAAATTCGAGTCCTATGGGTGCGCTTCCAACATCGCCACCGGGTCCATCATCACCGAACTGGCCAAGGGCAAAACCCTGGATGAGGCCAAAAAGATCACGTGGAAGGAGGCAGCTGATGCGCTGGGAGGGCTTCCGGCGATCAAGACCCACTGCTCGGTGCTGGCAGTGGAGGGATTGCGCGCGGCCATCCGCGACTACGAGGAACGCCACGGATTGACCGAAAAGAGAGAGCCAACCACGCTGGAGGCCGTTCGCCGTCGTCTTGGCCATGTGATGAATCCCCTGACCGGGCTGGACATGGTGCGCACCAATCTGGCCAAGGAAATTACGTTGGAGGATGGCACCGTACGGGTCGTGGTGGACCTGCCTGCCGACCATCAGTTCGCCTCCGCCATCCGGGACGATGTCAAGGAGAAGATCGAGCCTCTGTGGGATGTGGCGGATGTCGTGGTGGAATTCACCGAGTAAAGTTATATGCGCAAAGGGCCTTTGGCTGCACATCATCTCATTCTCGAATTAGTGTTTCGGCCAACGCAGATCGTAAAGGAGATCGCATTGAGAAAGTTGATTCTGGCAATCGTTTTGCTCCTGCTTGCGGGAGTCATCGGATGCAGCAAGAAGTCCACGGAGGACGAGAATGGGACACTCGACGGAGGGCAGTTGGTGCAGGCGCGTTGTGCGGTCTGCCACCCCCTCGATCGCGTGTATAGCGCCGTCAAGAATCAGCAAGGCTGGGAGACAACGGTGGACCGGATGATTGGGAATGGCGCCCAGCTTGACGCGGCAGAGCGTGAGGCGGTCATTGCGTATCTTTCCGACCAGTAGCTGTGCTTGCGTTCGAACCGGTGTCCCCGAGGTCCTCAATCCCTCGAGGGCTGGTTCGTTCTTTTGGCTGGAACCCAGAGAGGAGGTGGATGGATGTCACTGCGCGATTTTGCTATGCCATTCTCATTAGTCACTTACACCCTGATTCTGTTCGGTGTCTTGACAGGTAGGCGTGTGATTGGGGTCCCGCTGAAATGGCATAGGGGAACGGGGATTACGATATTGTGTGCCGCCACCTTGCATGCGGCCACGGTGATCTCCATGAGATATTTCTAACCGAATGCAAGTACACTCCAGACCTCTCGCAGGCTTTCCCCTGCGGGGGGTTGTTTGCCTTGGGGGGGCTATGTTGAGAACAATGATTGCTGTTTTGGTGGTGCTCATCCCACAATCCCTTTTGTCGCAGGGGAACGGGTTCTTGAACCTGACCGTGCCCACAGGTCTTGAGGAAGGACAGGCGGAGTTTATCGTGCAGCACCGATTTTTCGGGAAGATCACCGAGGATCCATTGGACACCTTTTTCGGGATAGATAGTGGGGCCAATGTTCGCATCGGTTTGAGAATGGTCCTCCGGGAAGATTTCGGGCTGGTTGTCTCGCACATCCGGATGCAAAAGGAATACGAGGTGGGGCTAAGCTACACCTGTGACATTCCTCACAGGTTGCGCACTCAGGGGGATGTGCGCGTCTTCAGCTTCAAGCCCGGCGTACAGGAAAGAGAACATGGGATCTTCTGTCAATGGGCGCTGGTGGGTGCGCCCGTTTTGGGGAGGGTTACGCCTGCCCTTAACCTGGGATATGACAGCTATGAGGGAAGCGCGGGCTTGGGTTTTGGGTTTGATGTCGCGCTCTTGGAGCGCCTGAGTCTCATCGGGGAATATTTTCCGGTTCTGGACGGGAACGGGTTGTCGGATTGCTTTGCTCTGGGGATAAACTTCCGGACCTATGGACACCGCTTCATGCTGCTTTCGGGAAACAGCTCGGAAATCGGCACGAGACGGCTCATGCGCGGGACTGGTAATGGCAGGGACTTATACTTCGGGTTCAATATCCGACGCCTGTTGTTCGAATAGGTCAGATCGCGTAAAGGAGGGAACGCCTGTGAAGAAGAAACTGCTCTTTGCGCTGGTGGCAGGCATTTTCATGACAGCTTCGGCCTCTTCCGGTGGACTGGTGGATGCCGACTGGCTGGCAGAACGGCTGTCGGAGACGACGATTCGGATCGTGGATATCAGGGATAACATCAAGGACTACTGGCAGGGCCACATCCCGGGTGCGGTTTATCTGAGCGTGGATGCGCTCAGAGGGTCCGAGGGCGGCGTTCCTCCAAAGCTGATTCCGTCCGAATCGCTGGCGATGTTACTTGGGGAAATGGGCATTGAAGAAAACACGATGGTGGTGGTCTATTCCGGGAAGGAGGGATACAATGCCCCCTATCTGGTATGGGCGCTGGACGTCCTGGGACACCCAAGCTCTATGATCCTGGACGGCGGGTTTGACCGTTGGCAGGCGGAGGCGCGACCGGTCACTCAGGACTACCCCCAAATCGAGCCGAGGGTTTACCGCTCTGAAAAGGAGCGCAACGATTCGGTTCGGGCCGATCTTGGGGACGTGAAGAAGATCGTAGACCAGGGCGGAGGCATCCTGGTGGACGTGAGACCTCATCCTCTCCACACTGGCGAGGAGGGACCATGGAAGAGAAAGGGGCACATCCAGGGCGCTCTCAGTCATTTTTGGGGCGATGATCTTGAGGATGAGGGCACGTGGAAGGACAAGGAGACATTGAGGAAGAGCTATGAGCAGATCGGAGCGACTGCGGAGAAAACCATCATCGTATATTGCGGGCAGGGCCAGATGTCGGCGCACGCCTATTTCACCCTCACGCATATTCTCGGATACCCCCGGGTGAAGAACTATGATGGAGGCTTTGGCGAGTGGTCCAACTTGGAAGAATTACCCGTTGAGACGGGCGTTTTTCAAGACCCCGCCGTGAGTCTGTCATTCGATGCCGACAGGCTTTTGCGGGAGCGATGCCTCAGTTGTCACAAGCTTACGCGCGTGTACAAGGCCCGGAAGAATCGAACCGGCTGGGAGAAGACGATTGCCGGGATGGTCAAGAAGGGGGCAAGGCTCGACGACGCGGAACGCGAAGCGGTGGTCCAGCTTCTGTCCGAGACTCAAGGCAAGGAGTGAAGAGGGGCATTTGCGGTTTACCCGGGTTGAGGGATGGTGGTGTGTGAGGGAAAAGAGGCAGACCATACAATCTTAAAAGCTGGAGGAGCACGTGAAAGCTGTAAGCTGCATGAAAATCGGGACAATCGCGGTCATCGGGGCGCTTTTGGGATCCGGGCTGCCCCGGGCGGACATGGAACCTCACTCGGACTATTCTGCAGGGGCCGCGCCAGCGGAGAAGCGGTCGGATGTGCCTTCGGATCGTGCGAAGGAGATCGGGAACCTGCTTGAGCGAAGTGCCGGGGGGGCGCTTAGAGTGGGGATGGCCACGGTGGATATTACGCCGGATTGGCCTGTGCTGTTGCCCTATGGGAAGGCGGAGCCGGTGATGGAGACGTATGGTGATCCGTGCTATGGGAAGGCGATGGTGTTTGAGGTGGGGGATGTTCGGGTGGCGTTTGTGGAGCTGGACATTATCGGGATCCCCATGGGAGATGCGGATGTCGTGAAGAAGGAGATCGCATCGAAGACCGGGATATCAAGAGACCAGATCATCTTGGCGGCCACGCACAATCACGCGTATCCCAGGGTGACCGATCTGCGTACGAAAAGCGACAGGGTTAGAAATCTGCTGGCGAAGAAGAGTGCTGAGGTGGTGAAGTTGGCGATGGAGGGGATGTTTCCTGCGAAGATCGGAGTGGGAAAGCGGATTCTGCCGCGTGATATTGTGAACAATCGGGAGAAGTTGATGGGGCCTACGTTTACGGATCTGTATGTGATCCGGGTGGACGATATGGATGGGAGGATGAAAGGGATTCTGTTCGATTTCGGCGCACATGCAGTGGTGTTCACGAAGGCGTGGGGTCCGCAGCAAGTGGGGGAAATCGGTCCGGATTGGCCGGGGTATGCGCGGACGTATATCGAGTTGGAATATGGCAAGCGGATGCTCTGGCCTCGGTATGCGGAGATGGGAAAAGAGTACGATCCGACGATCTTCACCATGTTTGCGGAGGGAGCCGCAGGCGATCAGGTGGGGTTGGGCAAGGGGCCGACGCTTGATGAGCGGAACGGGGAGAAGATGTCCACGACGCAGGCGATGACGGAGACGATTGCGGATGCGGTGTTGGGGATGATCGGGGAGATCGAGACGAAGTCGGATGTGCGCATGACGTTTCGGGCGAGAATGATTCCCCTGTCTTTCGGAAAGGATATCCCAGCCGGAGATGCGCGTCTGAATCGTTTGGAGGGAACGCTGATTCAGACGTTGACGTTCGATGAAGAGACGGCTGTTGCGATGATTCCTGGGGAGTTGGTGGCGGATATGGCCATGCGGTTCCGGGATGGGTGTGGGTTCCGGAACACCATTCTGGTGACGATGGCCAACGATGCGGTCGGATATATTACGAGTGAGGAGGAGGCACTGGAGGGAGTGACCTACGCCGGGAAGGGGTCGGTTTTCGATCATACGCGGGGCAGGACGATCATTGACCAGGCGATTCGACTGGTCAATCCCTCCTACCAGCCCGATCCGAGGTTTGATCCAGCGCGCGTGTTCGCGGCCATTTCCGGGAAGGTGGTCTATCCTGGGAATGAAAAGGTCGTGGTTGGCGTGATGGATAAGATTGAGCATCCGAGCACCGAGGCGCCACGATTCTGGGGCAAGCGGGCGTTGGTGGACGATTTCGGGGTGTATCGCATAGAAGATCTGCTGCCGGGAGAGAAGTTCGTGTATGTGCGCGAGGTGGCGAAAGACTATGCATCGGGGGAGGAACAAGGGAAGGACAGGCGCACGTTTTTCTATGGGAGGAATGTGACGATATGGGCCGGGGAAACCACCGAGCACGTGGATTTTCATATCCCGGAGGATTTTTTTGAGACCAGCGTGAAGTCGATCCGGTTGGAAACCGATTCGGTGCAGGTGGAGGGAAATGCGATCAGAGGGGTTGTGGAAATAGCCGGGAAGGTGCGGGAGAACGAGCGTATCACAGCCGGTCTGCATCCCTATGGCACACCGTATCTCATGACCGAAATGCTCTTGCGTAATCCCTATCTCGTGGTGCCGGTGTCGGTCTCCGAAAAGGGAAATGAAGGGGGGACAGGGACGTTCGCGTTTGCCAATCTTCCCCCGGGGCGGTATGTGCTCAGTTTTCTGTTGGACGTCAACAAGAACGGCATTCCTGAATCGGGAGTGGATGTGGTCGCCGGGCCGTATACGCAAATGGTGTTTGAAGTGAAGGAGTGAGAGACGATGGATTTGGCACTGCGTGGGAAAACAGCTCTGGTGGGAGGAAAGGGGGATACGCATTTGCCGGGTCACTGGCCGGGAAAGGCGCGTCGGCGGCGCTCCGCGCATGCACGGAGACGGATGAGGAGCGCACGGCCGGGCACGACCTGAGCGGAGGTATCCGGCGCAGCAATGGGCTTCAGCGTGCCCGAGGGGAAAGCGCGTTTCGTTCAATCCGCTCCGGAGCCCTTCGGGCCTGGGCACAGCTTGGTTCAGAAGACCGACGGCCCGTCCCCTGGGATTTTCTCGCCCAAGACGATGGTGCGTGGCCATCGGCCTTTTTTTTGCGATTCACCGAGGCTCCTGCAAAAGTAATATCCGGTCAGCTCGCTTCGGCGCTTTGCGCCATGCAATTACAGTGAGAGCGCATCATATTTCCGAGTGAGGCGGCGCCATCTGGTTTTAGTATCCTTGGAGGAGGCTCAAGAGCCAAAATCCTGGCCAAGGACACAGTTGAGTCCTTTCATCGGAAAGCGCACTCCGAGACAGCGTTGTGCCTCTCCGCACGCGTAGCTTCATCAAGAGACTCAAGGGATCGCCTTTTTTTCCTTGACTTAACTACCTTCATTCGCTATCTTCCTGAACAATGTCAGTTGGGTGGCTTTTTCAACCCCAGGCGGGCGCCTCCTTCAAGGCTATGGAAAACCCTCCGACTCAACAAGCAAATTTCCCTCCAAGATCCGGATTTTCCTGAGCTGGGCGACAGAGCGGTCGTTTTTTGGGAGAGGTCCGAGCGTATGATGGCGAAGCATCTCAGATGGAACCCTATCGGGATCGTGCTGGGGATCTGTGTCTGGGGGACAGTGGTTGGAGCCTCACCGCTGTCTGTATACACGTCTTTCTCCGTGCGTTCTCCCAGGGAACGCCCCAATCCGTTCGACTACGAACTCTCCTTCGGCCTCCAGATCGAGTCCGCGGTCACCGGTCTGCTGGACGTTCAGCGAGAGCGGGACAATGGAAAGATGTACACCGACCAGGAATATGTGGTGGGCCATAGGAGACGATGGTCCGAGGTCCAGGTGCGGTACTTCGACAACGAAGAGAACCGTCTTTTCATTCACAGCTATGCGGTGGCGGCAAAGCCCATGAAGTGGATGGGGATCGGTCTGACTCGACAATATGCCCGACGCTCGTTTGGCCAGGGGGCTTGGCTGGGACATCTGAGCGTCGAGCAGACGTGGAAGATTCGCGTGGTAAGTCTGTTGACCCAATTCGTCTATGAGAGTAACTTTCAGCGCAGGCGAATTTTTGGGAAGGTGGAAGTGCAGGGCTTCCGTTTGGGCCCGGTGCAAGTGATTCCCTTCGGGGTTTACGAGGGGCTTGAGCTTGAGGGGACGCCTATGGTGGATCGTTACCAGGGAAAGATCAAGCTTCAAGTAAACTTCGGCGGATCGAAGGAGAAAGACAGGGAGAAGTAGGGTTCGAAGTCTGGAACCCCTGCGAGGATAAGCTGTACGTCACCTTGTGAGCGCAACGCCTCTCTCAAGAGGAGGGAATCTATTATGAACGAGTTGGAGGAAAAATCTGTGTCATCTGTCCAGGCCGAAAGCGGCTTCAAGCGCTTCTTTCGCCGACTTTTCCACTGGACGGTAGGCTTGTTGGTGGTCTTCATCCTGGGTGCCGTAGCGGCCAGGTTTGTGCTTTACCACCCCGCCGCAGAGAAACTGCTTCGGGGCGAAACCGCATTGGAACAGGCCCGACTGCAGATCGCCGCGCAGGAGGCCGAGGAGGACAGCTTGAACCGCTGGCTGGCTGAGGTCCGGGCACGTCTGGAAACGTCCCATGCCGACAACCAGGCGCTGCAGGCTGAAGTGGACGCCGCCGGTTTGTATGTCACGCTGCTCTCCGTTCTGGCGGATGTGACCGGGGCGCGACTCGCGCTGGCTTCCAACGACCCGGCCAGCGCCCGCGCGTATCTGAGCAATGCGCCCGCCGCGCTGGAGCACCTGGCCGCTCTATTGGGCGCGGAGCGGAGCAACGTCGTCGTTCCTATGCAAAACCGGCTGGCACAAGCGATGGAAAATCTGCAGAGTGATCGGTACGCCGCCCAGTCCGATCTGAACGTGCTGGCCAACGCCCTGGTGCAACTAAAGGGGAACCTGATGTGGGAGTATACGAGGAAGAAAAAGTAATCGCTTTGTCATGATCCCGGTAGTGTGGGGACATCAGATTTCCGCATTTTGACTTCTGACCGAGGCTCTCGAGCGGCGAAGCACTGCGGGGAGAGGCAAATCCAAGAGAAATGGCAAAGAGTACTATCTATGGGAGAATGGTGTTTCTCGTTGTTTTGGCGCTGCTCGGATGGAAGCTGTATCCGTGGTATTCCGACAGAACGTCG